>DATHUZ010000026.1:0-3633 GCA_035461725.1 Anaerolineae bacterium | reverse complement strand
GTCTCGATCGCCCACAGCGCCACGGCGTCGGGCCACGGCTGGGCATAGCCGCAGGTGTAGCACTCGATGGCGTGCGTCAGGGCATCCATGCCCGTGCCCGCCGTGATCCGCCCCGGCAGGCCGAGCGTCAGCCGCGGGTCGAGCAGCGCCACGTGGGCGGCGATCAGCCCGGTGCCGCCGACGTTGTACTTGATCTTGCGCGCCGGGTCGGTGATCACGGCCCAGAGCGTCACCTCGCTGCCGGTGCCCGACGTGGTGGGCACGCAGACGAGGGGGGGGATGCGCTGCGTGATCGGCTGCGGGTCGGCCCACTCGAAATCGAGGATCGAGCCGCCGTGCACGGCGACGACGCCGATCGACTTGGCGGTGTCCATCGGGCTGCCGCCGCCAAAGCCGATCAGGCCGTCGCATCCTTCCGCCTTGTACATCGTGGCGGCATTGTCGACGAGCTCGATGGGCGGGTTGGCGACGACGCCGTCAAAGAGGACGTAATCGACGTTGGCGGCGTCGAGGACCTTCGTGGCCTCGCTCACCAGGCCGGTATTGACCAGCCCCTTGTCTGTGACGAGCATGGGCCGCTTGCTGCCCAGCGCCCGGATCTCGTCGGCCAGGCACTCGATCGCCCCCGGCGCGTGCTTGACGACGGTTGGAACCTCGAAGGAACGTAGGTTGATCATTGTCCAATCTCCTGTGTCTGTATGGGACATTTTCTAGTTACACAGAGAAACTCACACTCTCTCCTCTCCGTGTATCTCCGTTCTCTCTGTGTATCTCTGTGTAACTTATGTTCTCTGGACCTCTTCGACTTCTTCATACCAGCGCACGCGTGTGCCCACTTTGGCGCGCATCTTCCAGGCAAAGCTCTTGGGTGCGTCGTCCATCGCTTTTTCGAGGGCTACGAGGCGCTTTTTGATCGCCTGCACGTCGGCGTCGGGCAGGTCGACGCTGCCCTCGTCGACAAAGGTGCGCAGCTTTTGGATGGTGAGCGATACGGTGGTGTAGAGGCCCCAGTCGGCGGCGCACAGGCCGGCGATCAGGTCAGAGTTGATCGTCTCGTGGTCGACGGGGCCCACCTCGTGGTCGACGAGCAGCGTCAGCAGGTCGAGGATGTCCTTGCGGTTGAGCTCGACGATCTGGGCCTTGGACAGAAAGAGCTCGGCCAGCGGGATGGTCAGCGGCTCGACGTGCAGGCGATCGGCGAGGGGCAGGGTGTGACACATGGTGAAATCGCCGATGAATACGTCGATCTGGCGGCCCTGCTCCTCGTCGTACCATAGCTGGCGCCTGTCGCCGCTGAGGGTGTTAAAGGTCTTGTTCGGCGTATAGCCCATGGTGGGCAAAAAGTCGAGCAGCTTTTGCGCGCCCGACTTGTTGGTGACCAAGTCGATGTCGGGATATTTGCGCTCCAGAGCGCGGTGGGCGGCGTGGGCGGAGTGGACCTTGATGGCCAGGCCGCCGAGGACGCGCAAAAAGATACCCTGTTTCTGCGCCTCAGAGATGAGGCGGTGCATCTCGTCTTCCAGGTGTGACAGTGGTGCGCTCATACACGTCTCCATGCGAGCCGAGCCAAGACCTTGGGGGTTTTTGGGAAACCCCCAAGGTCTATCGCCGGGCCGGGTCGAGACCTGCGGGGTTTTCGGCAACCCCACAGGTCTCTTTCCAAAGGCTATTCTACAGGAATCTCGGCATAGATCTTGCCGATGTCAATGCCCTCACGCCTGCGGCGCCAGCGAAAGCCGGCATAGATGCCTAAGGCCAGGGCGTACATGGCGAGCATATAGATGACCGAGCTGGTGTTGCTCAGGCCGATGCCATACAGCCCGTTGGGGTCGATCAGCCACTGGTAGAGCAAAAAGACCAGGAACCCGCCAAAGATGAGGCCGGCGATGGTGATGAGTGGGATGCCGGCGATCTTGTACTTGGCGATGGGCGATGCGTTGTAGAGGTCGGGCTTGATGTAGGGCAGCAGGATGGCGGCGATCGTCGTGCCCAGGTACATCACGGCGATGACCAGGGTCGAGCAGAGCGTCAGGGTCTGAAAGTTAAAAATGTTCCAGGCAAAGAGGGCCGCGACGATGAGCGATGGGATCACCATCAACAGCAGTGCCCAGATCGGAGTGCGGGTGCGCGGCTCGACCTCGGCCACCTTTTCGGGAAGCAGGCGATCGAACGCGGCGGCAAAGATGACGCGCGTCGAGCTGAGAAAGACGGTGCCCGACCAGCCGAACCACCAGGCGCTCATCGCCAGGATTACAATGAACTGGATGATGCGGCTGGGCGTCATAAAGACGGCGAGCAACGCCGGGTAGGGCCAGATGGGCAGGGGCGGTGCCTGGTCGGTATAGCCCCAGGCATAGTTCCACCAGGCGCCGTTGGCATTCATGTAAAAGTCCCAGGTGATGGTCTTGTTGATCAGCAGGAAAAAGACGGCGCCCAGGATCGTGGTTACGATCAGCGCCGAGCCCATTCCCCAAAAGTTGCGCTTGAAATCGGTCGCGCCGCGAACCTCACCATAGAGGGTTGCTCCCCAGTTGGGCCAGAGGTTAAAAAAGACCAGGTAGGGGATGGCCAAAAAGACGGCGCCGAGCGCGCCGCCCCAGAGTGGCGTGATGGCCCCTGCCTCCTGCCCGGCAGCCAACGTGGCGTTATAGACGTCGGCATCGGCGCCAAAGATGGCAGGCCCGCGTGCCTCCAGCCCCGCACGGAACGCGTCGTGGTTCCCCAAGAGCAGGAAGGCAAAGACTACAAAGAGGGCCACGATCCCGATCCAGAAGCACCACTTCTGGATGCGCGAGTACCACTTCATGCCGATGGCGATGTAGAACGCGACCACGATGCACATGATCACGGCCGTGACGAACAGGCCGAGGGGGGTCTGGCTGAACCAGAGGGCCGCCTCCTGCGCGCCCAGGATGCCGAGCAGCGGCGTGAAGAAGAGCTGGCGGAGCATGTCGGCGTAGAGCGGCACCCACAGCCAGAGGATGAACCACCACCCCGTCACCCCCAGCACAAAGCCGATGCCGCCGCCGAGGATGCGGCTTTGCCACACATAGTCGCCGCCAGCGCGGGGCATGACGGCGATCAGGGCGGCGTACACCACCACCTCGAAAATGATGAACAGCCCGCTGACGATCAACGCTGGCAGCAGGCCGCCTTCGAAATAGTACATCTGGCTGAAACTGTACAGGCCCAGGGTGATGAGGTTGATCGAGAAGAAGGCGTAGATGAAAGCATCAAACACGGACCACGAGCGGACCAACCCCGTCGCCTTGCGCAAGAACAACGTCGTATCTTGCCCCTTACTCATTTTGTGTGTGCTCCCTTCCTCCATAGTAGTGGTAACGCAAAGACGTCCGAGACTGCTTCTAGCCGAGCATGGACGAGTTTCTCAGTGGCGCTCACCCCCTTTCTGCCATGGCCAACGGTCAGCCCGTGGTCAGCACATAGTTCTTGATCTTGTTGCGGGCCAGGGTGATGACCGCGCCCAGGAGCCGGCCCTGCTCGTACATGCTGCCGGGGTTGATGCACAGCGTCTTGCCGACGCGCACCGCGCCCTTGCCTTCGTGAATGTGGCCGTGCAGGCCGAGCAGCGGCTGGCACTCTTTGATGACGTCGCGCACCGCCCGGCTGCCG
>DATHUZ010000025.1:0-6326 GCA_035461725.1 Anaerolineae bacterium | reverse complement strand
CCGGAGCGTTGAGCTGTATCCAGCGCGAGCCAGGATCGCCGGTTCTCGTCCAGTGTTAATAAAACAACAGTATCGCTTGCTCGGGGAGGCTTCCGCCCGGTGGACACCCTCCCGAGCAAGCTCGGGCCTCCATAAAGGCAGCTCCGACAGCCTTGAAATGCCCCCCTGCTAATCGTCCTGGCGTCGCAGGTACAGCACCGCACGTGCCAGGCCTGCGATGGCGAGGGTACTGAGGAGGAGGATGGGGAAAAAGCCGAGGTTAAGGCGCCCGTGCGCAGCCACCAGGGCGAGCACCAGGCCAACAGCCACCGTGGGCACGAGGTGGATCAGGTGGCGTCTCTCCAGCCTGTCCCTGCCCTCCACACTCCCGGCCAGGACGAGGCGGTGCTCAAAATGCGCCAAATCCCAGGCGGCGAGCCCGGCGGCGACAGATGTCACCATCCAACCTGCGCTGATTCCTGACCAGAGCCCGACACCCGCCAGCACCACAAAGGCTGCCAGCAAGGCGTCGGCAGCCAGTGCCGGGCGGCGCCTGTGTCCCGCCGCCCACAACAGAGCCGGCACGATGGCAACCGCCACCATCCACGCTTCTGTCCCGTCTACCCATGCTCCGGCAGCGAGCAGGCCTGTGCCTGACACGACGGCGAGAAGCAGCAGCCAGCCTGCGAACGAGCGATCTGCCCTGCCACGCGCTGCCCCGTCAATGACGTCGCTCATCCGAGCACCCCGGCATGCACAATCGGAGGCACGCGGCCGATCGACGTGCGGATTGCCCTGTCGAGGGGGAGGCTCACGTCCCAGTCGACAACACGCACGCCCAGCCGCTGGAGGCGACGCCGGGTGAGCGCCCGCTCGATATGAGCAATGCGCGCGGCCAGATCGACCTCGGGCAGCTCGGGCAGCACCCGGCGCTCGAACGAGACCGGATCTGGGCGCACAACGAGCACACGGTAGCCGAGCGCCAGCAGGCGGCGCATGGCACCGGCGTCGTCGGGCCAGAAGGGGCTGACCAGGATCAACTGGGACTGGGCGGCGAAAAAGCGAGTGGGCAAATAGTTGAGGCGGTCGAACACCTGGCTCTCGCCGATGTGGGCGCCCGCCAGGGCACGCAGCAGGCGCTCACGCTGGAGCTTGCCATACCCCGGGACCGTCCAGTGCAGCGCCCCACCGTAGATGAGCAGGCCGACGCGGTTGCCCTCACTCAAAAAGGCTTCGGCGAGAGAGGCGGTAGCATGTACGGCATGCTCAAAGAGAGACGCTCCACCCGAGCCAAGCTCGCTGCGCTGGCGGGCATCGAGGATCAGGCCCACGTCGGCGATCCGTTCCCGCTCGAACTCGTTGCTGAACAGGGTGTGGGCATGGCGGGCACTCAGACGCCAGTTGATGGCACGCCGCGGATCGCCCACCTGGTATTCGCGCACGCCAAAAAAGTCGACGCCCGACCCGCCCTGGCGGCTGGGCACCGGTCCCGCGTAGCCGCGCGTGCGAAGGGGGCGGATGGCAGGGGCGGTGATGCGGCGCACCGCCGGCAGTGCGATGAACTGCCCGGGGACAGCCACTTCGACACGACGAGGTGACAGGCCCAACGGATCGACCGCCGTCACATCGAGCCCTTCAAGATCATAGATACCTCGGCGGGCCACGACGGTGTAGGCGAGCAGCAGCCGTTCGCCTTGTCCCAGCACGGCGGCAGCGGACGGATGCCCACCCGCCACCTGCAGCCCAGCGGGCAGCCGATCCACAATGTGCACTTCTTCGAGCGCCGGCCCACGGTTCACCGCTTCGACCTGCACCTCGACAGTGTCACCCGCCTGGATCCGGTCTCGACTGAGGTGGCGCGTGGCCACAATGACCGGCGGCGCCGGGGCGAAAACGAGCGAGGCAGCTACGTACACGACAAGTGGCACGGCCAGGGCGACGAGGCCGCCCTGGCGCGCCGCCAGCCCCAGTAGCACCAGTGCAAAGGTAAGCAGACCCGGCAGCACGACGCGAGACACGGCTAGGCCTCGATGCGCACCGGCACAGGCACCTGGGCGAGCACCTCGTCGAGCACGGCGTCGGCAGCCTGGCGCTGCATCCAGAGATCGGGCTCCAGGATGAGGCGGTGGATGAGAGCGGGACGGAAAAAGGCCTTGATGTCGTCGGGCAGCACATAGCCGCGCCCACTCATCGCCGCCCACACGCGGCTGAGCTTCAGGAGGGCGAGTGAGCCACGTGGGCTGGCACCAACAGCCACCTGGCGCCGCTCGCGCGTGGCGGCGACGAGGGCGACGATGTAGCGCTCCAGATCGGGGTCGATGTGTACATCTTCGACGGCCGCGCGCATGGTCAACAGCTCGCTCGCGCCGGTCACCTGTGCCAGATCGAAGGCGTCGCTGCGCCGCTCGCGTCTGCGGCGCAGGATCTCTTGCTCGTCCTCTGGGGTGGGATACCCCACGGCCAGCTTGACGAGGAAACGGTCGAGTTGAGCTTCGGGAAGGGGAAATGTCCCCTCGTACTCGATCGGGTTCTGAGTGGCGATCACGATAAATGGCTCGGGCAGGCCCATCGTCTCGCCTTCGAGTGTCACCTGGCGCTCCTGCATCGCTTCTAGCAGTGCCGACTGGGTCTTGGGTGAGGCGCGGTTGATCTCGTCGGCGAGGATGATGTTGGCAAAGAGGGGGCCGCGGCGCAGCTCGAACTCGCCGCGCGCACGGTCATAGACGTACCCCCCGGTGATGTCGCCCGGCAGCAGGTCCGGGGTGAACTGGATGCGCTTGAAATCCAGACCCGTCGCCGCTGCAAAGCTGTTCGCAATCAAGGTTTTGGCCAGGCCCGGATAATCCTCCAGGAGCACGTGACCACTCGCGAGAATCGCAGCCATGAGCTGTTCGAGGAGGGCGCGCTTGCCCACCACGGCACGTTCCACCTCGGCGATCACCCGGTGGGCGAGATCAGCGACGAGATCGATCGAAGCGGCCATCGTCTACCTCCAACTCTTCTTCCAGGAACTGGATAAAAAACTCTACAGCCGGATCCACCGCCCCGCGGGGTGCGGTAGGCTCTGTATGCAGATCGGCGAGTGCCTGCTGCAAAGACGCACTCCGGTGCAGTGCCTCGCCCCCCTTCTGAGCTTGCGCGAACCGGCCCGTGGCGTATCGGCCGCCAGCTGCGAAGAGCAGTCCTTGCCCTGCCGCCACCGGCCCATCTCCCGGCTCGAGCTCGACCCTGTGCTTGTGAGCAAACACCTCTCTTCCGAGGTGCGACAGGCGCTGCACCAACCGGCGTCGAAAGTAGGGCTGCCTGCCCGCGCGGCGGATCAGAAGTGCCAGGTCCGCGACCTGGCCCTGCGCGCGGGGAGCCGGCTCCGAGGGGTGGCCCGGCACTCCGAGGCGGGGAAGCAAGCTGAGAGCCGCCACCAGCATGGCCACGAAAAGAAAGGCGATCCAGAAAGGGGCCTGCGGCAAGCTGTCGACGAGGCGGTCCGTGGTCCACGCAATGCGAAGGAGCTCGATCAGCACCACGTCGCGCACCAGGTCCGACAGGAGGGGCACCAGTACGACGGTAAGCGCGATCACTACCAGGAGAAACCGGACATGCGGTTTCATAGGCCCTGCTCCAGGGGTGCCTGGCGACCTGGCCCGCTGGCCGCGGCGATGGCGGCCAGGCAGGCGATGGCCTCTTGCTCCTGCATGCCGCTGGCGGTGTGAGAGCCATAGCGCACCATCTCAAAGAGACGCGTAAGCCGCTCTATGTGAGCGCGTGGCAGATCGACACCTGCCAGCAACTGCTCGAACTCGCGCGGTGTCATCGCCTCCCTGCGTACCAGGCCATAGTGATCGTCGAGCACACGCCCCATCTCAAAGTAACAGCGCATCACCGTGTCTCTTACATCGGCACCGGCCCGCAAGGCATCGATTGCACGTTGCGCCTCGCCTGCCAGGTCGTCGATCGCGCGTGGTCCGCGATCGAGACGCCGAACCATGGCCCAGGCGCCGGCCACGACGCCCAGTGAGATGAGCAGGGCAATGCCCACCACAGCGACCGGCTGGGCCCAACCGGGTGCGCTGGCGTCAAAAGCTTCAAGCTCTACCACCGCAGCAGCGGTGGCGGCAGGGGTGGCGACGGCGGGATCGGGCGGACTCGTGACTCGTGGGAAACGCTGGAATACTTGAGGATAGAGGCGCATGGCCAGGTAGAGGCCCGCCACCATCAACGCCACCCACAGAAACCAGAGCAGTGCTCGCGCCCTGAATCCCGAGGCGTACAGAGCATATAACACACCGACGAGCATGAGGACCGGGGCAATGAGAAGGAGGGCAGACAGAAGCATGTCGAGCAGGCTGTCGGGCAGCGGCAATGACAAGCCGCCGGCGGTGCGCCGAGGTACAAGTTGGTAGCCTGAGGAGAACTCGAGGTCCGAGATACTCGACGCCAGGAGGACGAGGGCCACAGTCGCCAGGATCGTTACAAACAAGACACGCGCCCGCGCACTGAACCGCGATGACAAGCTCACTCTCCATACAGGCTCGCGCGCAGGCGATCGGAAGCGCGCACGAGCCACACAAAGCCGACGGCTAGAGAACCGGCGATCCACCACGTGGCTGCCAGGGGAAAAAAGACGTTGCGCCAATGTCCCGACTGGAGGTAAAAGTTCAAGTCGGGCGGGGAGACAACCCAGCGCCCCTTCACCCGCATCACGTGGTGCGGCAGTCGCTCGTAGGTGCGGTTGTTGAAGTAGAGATAGGTGACGTATCGATCCGTTCGGTCCCACATCATCACGAATACAATGTCGCGACCTGTTTCGAGAGCCACGGGCCGGCGCAGGCCTTGCAGCTCGGCGAGGAGGCGCTGATTCCCGGTTTGAAGTGCACCTTCGAGGGCACGTGCCACAGCGGCCGGCTCATAGTACTCCTCTCGATACACACCGGCAAAGTAGGCGGGGTCATAGCGAATCATCTCGTACAGCGAAGAGAGGAGGACAACGACTCCCAGTGCAACGAAAGGCAATAGCGCGACCAGAGCCACCCAGCGGAAACGAACCCGGAGCCTGGTAATGGGTGCACTCCTCTCCGCTGATGATGGTCCGATCGTCGACACAAGCTCGCTCCTCAGGCGTTCTGTGAGCGCGGCGTGAGGCACACCGCTCTCAGGATGGCCACTCTGCGCACGGCACCATTGTCTCCCGTTCATACCAACGCGGCAGATGGTACATCTGTTCACACACTCCACACGAAAGGCCGTGGTGCATACTCCCAAGATGGGCAGCCAGCAGACCTCGCCGGAGGAATTGCAAGGCGGCTCCATTGTGTTTGCCCATCTCGCCGACAAGCACAATGGAGCCGCCTCCAGCCATCGAGTACCCGAGCTCTTGCTAGCTCCCTCTCAACCCCTATCGATGCGCGTGTTCCAGGCCAACCCGATCAGGCCAAGCAGCAAGCCGGTAATCGACGCTGCATAGCTCAAAAACCCGAGGAGAAAGCCCGACTGGAGAACGCCCATGATCATCAAGAACGGCACCACGGCGCCAAAGAGCACCATCAAAAAGCCGATCAGAATCAGCAGCCCGGGGCGGCGGCGGATCATCTGTACAGCCAACATGCCACCAGGTGACGCGGCTCCGTCTCAAAGTCCGGCGGCTCCTTTACGTCACACAGATCCTCCATGAAGTGAGGGCAGCGTGGGTGAAAGCGGCAGCCGGGAGGTGGGGTGATCAGGCTCGGCGGCTCACCCGGCGGGATATCCTTGAAAGTAAGTGCGTTCTCATAGTTGGGATCGGAGGTCGCCTCGAGCAGCGCGTGGGTGTAGGGATGGAGCGGGTTGCGCAGCAGGTCGTCTACCAGCGCCTTTTCTGCCATCCTGGCAGCATACATGACAAAGATCCGCTCAGAGAAGTAACGCACGGTCGACAGGTCGTGCGTGATATAGATCACCGCCAGGTGGTGCTCCTCCTGGAGCTTGCGCAGCAACCTCAGGATTTCGACACGCACCGACGCGTCGAGCATCGACACCGGCTCGTCGGCGACGATCAGTTTGGGCTCCATAACCATGGCGCGGGCGATGACGATACGCTGCTGCTGGCCACCGCTGAGCATGTGGGGGAACTTGGACATAAAGTCCTCGACAGGGGTCATCTTGACCTCTTCGAGCACCTTGACGACGCGCCGCAGGCGCTCTTCCTTATCCTTGACGCCGTTGATGATCATGGGCTCTTCAAGAATCGTGCGCACGTTCATAAAAGGCGGCAGAGCACCGTATGGATCCTGCTGAACATAGCCGACCTGGGAGCGGTAGGCCTGCAGCTCACGCATGCTCTTTTCGCTGATCCGCTTGCCGTCAAAGAGGAT
>DATHUZ010000024.1:0-8257 GCA_035461725.1 Anaerolineae bacterium | reverse complement strand
AAAGTGAGCGTCGGGATAGGCCGCGTCGAGCAGGTCCCCGGTCACCACGTGCAAACCGAGGACGTCGCGGCAATAGGCAGCGGCCGGCTCTACCAGCTCGACACCGTGCGTCTCCCATCCACGCTCCTGCGAGAAAGCGAGGAAATCCCCGGTGGCACATCCCACGTCGAGCAGCCTGCCGGTTGCCTGGTGGGCCGACACGACGCGCAGGCGTTTGTACAGCCCGTAGCGTGCGTCCCAGCGGGTCACACGCTTGCGGGCGGCGCGTACCGGCGCAATGTATGGCCGGTAGTCGTCGGGGTAGTAAAGCCCAATGGCGTCGGGCGTCGGGCGTGGATTCAGGTAGATCAGACCACAGCGGCGGCAGCGAACCACGCGAAAGTGTCCTGGCTGCCCGTGCAGCCGGTCCCACCCCTCAAAGAGGAAGGATGCGTCGTCGGCACCACAGGCGTCGCACGCCGTCGAGGCCATCTCAACTCTCTGGCCGGGTTGGTAACTGTCCACGCTATCCACCATCGATCCCATCCGTTGCCTCGCCGTGGCGCAGCCCGTCGCGGATGCCGTGCAGGAACGGGGCCACGTGCCGCGGCTTGCCTTTGAGCAGTTCACGCACCACGACGTACAGGGTATAGAGCGTGAGCGAAACTGCCGGCAGCCGGTAATAGCGCCGGAAAAAGGGCACGATGTAGCGGGACAGGTAGTACCACTTGACCGGCGCATCGGGCGCCGTGCTGGCCGACTCGACGTGCCACATACGTGCATCGGGCTTGAAGACGATTCGGTACCCGGCGCGCCGTACTCGCTCTGACAGATCCAGATCTTCGTGATACATGAAAAACGTCGTCTCGTCCAAGAGGCCAACGGTTTCAAGGACGCTGGCGCGCACGAGCAGCCCACAGCCCGTGGCATAATCAACCTGGCGCGGCCTGTTGTAGCGTGGCGCGTCGCGCTTGCCATAACCGGGAAAGTCAAACCCGGGAAACCAGCGGCGACGCATCGCGCCTGCGTACCAGATGCGATCGGGGGGATCGGCATAATAGATCTTGGGCACAACCATGCCGGCATTCGGCGTGCCGGAGAACCCATCGGTGAGACGGGCGAGCAGGTGTGGTGACACCAGAGTGTCGTTGTTGAGCGCCAGGATGTAGGACGCGCCACCTTCCAGTGCGGCGCGGAGCCCGACGTTCATGCCGCCGGCAAAACCGAGATTGGCCTCGTTTCTCACGACGTCGACCCCGGGGTACGCAGCCGCCACTGCCTCGACTGACCCATCGGTGGACGCATTGTCGACCAGGATGATCCTGCCTGGAGCAGGCACCATGCAGGTCACGGAGGCAAGGCAAGCCAGCGTCTCCTCACGCCGGTTCCAATTCAGGATGACAGCACACGTCGCTTCAGAGATCATAGACCCGCGCAAACTCGTGCACTTGGACGTCCCAGTAGTAGCGCTCGGCCAGTGCCCGTCCGCACTCGCCCATCGAGTGGCGCAAAACAGGATCGTCGAGCACCGCCAGCAATCCGTCGGCCAGCGCCCGCGCCGAGCCGGGGGCTACCAGCACACCGGCCTGGCCGTTGCCCAGATGCTCGCGCCTGTCGCCGGCGTCACCGGTCACCAGGGGGATACCAAGAGCCATCGACTCGAACAACTTGAGTGGAGAACGGGCACGTGCCGTCAGGTCGTCGTGCACGGGGTCCACCGACACGTCGCCAAGCAAATAGTAGTAAGGGACCTCGTCAGCCGGCACCCTGCCTGTAAGGATGACGCGCCCCGCGAGCCCTTTTTCTGCCACCTGCCTGCCGACTGCCGTGTAATCCTCGCCCCCGCCCACCAGAAGCAGGCGCACGTTCGAGCGCGCCCGGAATAACTGTGCGCATGCGTCGAGCAGTAGGTCGACGGGGTGGCTGGTGCTGCTCAGACTGCCGACGTACACCACGACCTGGCTGTCGCCCAGCCCCAACCTGGCGCGCAGGGCAGCAGTGCGCGCCGGATCGAGGTCCGCGAACCGGCGGCGATCGATGCCGTTGGGCACGTAGACGATTCTGTCTGCGTCATAGCCTGCTGCCGACAAGCGCTGTGCCATGAAATGTGTATTCGTCGTGATGCCGCGCGCCAAGGCAGGCAGACGGTCCTCCCACGCGGCGACAACCCGCTTCTGCCAGCCACCGCTGCCTGAGGCGTAGCGGTTCGACTCGGCTTCATAGTCGTCACAGTCGAGGTAAAACCGGCAGCCGCGCAGCGTGCGTGCCAGCACGCCTGCCAGCCCGTTCATCGGGTGTGGCTTGCACACGTGCAGCATGTCGGCCCGCGATGCGAGCGCGCGCAGGGCCAGGCCGGCCGTGCCGCGTAGAACGGCCCAACCCAGGCCGGCAGTTCCGTAATAGTGCCGCTCGCTGTCCACCTGGCGCACGTGCATCGGACCGGCGTAACACACGCGCACGCCGTCCCTCTCTGCCACCCGCTCGGCGACAGAGCCAAGATCGGGATGGAGTGCTGCCACCTCTACGTGGTGTCCCAGGCGCGCCAGCTCCCGCGCCAGCGGCCAATAGCGCCCGACCCCAGAGGGGTAGTCGAGGCTCTGCGTCAGGAGAAAGAGCAGGTTCACGCCGCTGCCGCCAGGATCTGTTCCATGAGCCTCGCCAGTCGCTCCCAGGAAAAGACGTCGCGCTCGGCCCGAATGTTCTCGCGAAAGCGCGGCCCCAGGCTCTGGCGGAAAAAGCAGTCAATCGCGTTTGCCAGCAGCCGCTCGTCGTTGGGCGGCACCACCAGCCCCAGGTCGCCATCACGCACCGTTTCGGGCAGCCCGCCGACGCTCGTGGTGATGACCGGCACGTCAAAGCCAAAGGCGATCTGGATGACGCCGCTCTGTGTCGCCTGTAGATAGGGCAGGACGACGACGTCGGCCGCGGAGAAATAGTTGCCCATTTCTTCGTTCGGCACGTAGTGGTTGATCATCTGCACGCGGCCGGCCACACCCACCTCTTCGGCCAGCCGCCTGTACTCACTCTCTGCCTCCCAGAACTCGCCCACGACGAGCAGCTTGACGTCGAGGTCGCGAGGCACGAGAGGTAGTGCGCGCAGAAGGTTACCCAGGCCCTTGTAGCGGCGCACAAAGCCAAAAAAGAGGAGCAGGTGGTCGCCATCCGAATAGCCAAGGCGCTCGCGGGCGGCCTCGCGCGTCGAGGTGCGCGAGTTGAACACCTCGTACGTCGGGTGCCGGGCGAGGTGGATGGCGGCGTTGGGCAGGGCACGGCGCAGGTCGGCATAGTCGTCTTCGGAGAGGACAATAAAGGCGTCGCCGCGGCTCAGCACCGTGCGCGCCAGGCTCAGGTCGAACACGCCACCGTCGGGCGGCGTGATGTGGTGACACAAGAAGAGGATACGTACGGGCGTGTAGCGCTTGACGAGCGTCCCGAGCACTGCCAACGTCGGCGTCCAGAAGGGTGTCCACCATTGCAGGATGAGCACGTCGGGCAAGAGCTGCCGGATGCGCCGGAAGGTGAGCAGCCAGGTCAGTGGGTTCATGGGGTCGAGCAGGTATTCGCAGTCGCAGCGCAGCGCGTGGTTGCTCGGATCGGGGTCCGAGTTGCCAGGAAAGAGGAGGCGCGGGTACTGGCGCTTGAACGAGATAAAGGCCACATCGTGGTCACGGCGTAGCTGCTCGACGAGCATCGTAGTAAAGTGTGCGATGCCCCCTTTGAACGGATACGTCGGCCCCACGACGCAAAACTTCATGGTGTCACCACCTCGCTCCCTTGGCGTCTTGTTTCCAGGCCCCCTATCCTACCATGAGGAGTCCCTCTTTGCCAAATCGCACCCCAGTATGCGCTCGTGCCGGTATCCGGCTTGCCGGGGATTTGGCAAAAGCAGGGCCTTCGTGTAAGATAGGCCAGACTTTCGTCAGTATCTCAGAGGAGGACCCTGCCGCTTGGGCGAGATCACGTGGGGGACTGCCACGGCCGTGCTGGTCGCCCCACTTGTTTTTTTACTGCCCGGTTGGGCGCTGCTCAGCCTGCTGCTGCCACCAGAGACGTTTGGGCAGGAGCACCATACAGGGCTCGAGGTTGAGGCTATGCTGAGCGCCGGCCTGACCCTGGCGCTGACGCCGCTGCTGTTGCTCTATCTGCACCTGGTCGGCGTGCCAGTGGGCAGGAGTGCGGTGCTGGCCTATCTCGCCCTGAGCGCGGTGGTGCTGTTGTGGCGGCGTGGGCCAGCCTGGTATGCAGCGCTGCGACAGCGGCTGCCGAGACCGGGGGCCCCGCAGGTAGCGCTGGCGCTGGTGGTCCTCGCGATCCTCGGCGTGCGGCTGTGGGTGGTGCGGGGCATCAACGTCGGTTTCTGGGGCGATTCCTACCAGCACACCCTCATGACCCAGTTGATCCTCGACAACGGCGGCCTGTTCAGCTCCTGGGAGCCGTACGCGCCGCTGACGTCGTTCAGTTATCACTTTGGGTTTCACAGCAACGTGGCGCTTTTTCAGGCAGCCAGCGGCTGGCTGACAGGGAACGCGACCCCACGCACGGTGGTGCTGGTGGGGCAGTTTCTCAACGTACTCGCCGTCGTGATGCTCTACCCGCTCACCGTCCGGCTGAGCGGCGGCAGTCGCTGGGCCGGCGTGGTCGCCGTCATGATCGCGGGACTGCTGATGCCGATGCCGATGTATTACGTGAACTGGGGGCGCTACACGCAGTTGTGCGGGCAGACGATTTTGCTGGCGGCAGCCTGGTTCTTTCTGGAGGCGATCGAATCGCCGCAGCGTGGCGTTCGGCGCCTGGCGCCGGCCCTATTGGCGGCCGCGGGACTGGCCCTCACCCACTATTTTGTGCTGGCGTTCTATGTGCTCCTGGTCGCCGTTCTGGCCGGGTGGCGGCTGTGGTGTCAGCGGTCGCAGCCGGCGCGGCGAAAAGCGATCCTTGGGCGCAGCGCGGCGATCGGTGCTGTCGCCCTGCTTCTGGTGGTGCCGTGGGTCAGCCGCATTCTGGAAGGGTTGTTGCCACAGACCCTGACCGGGTTTGTGCAGGGCAGGGCCGCGGCAGAGCACGTCGCCACCGAGAACCTCTTCTATCCCCTGGCTGATTTCGTGCCACTCTACCTCGTGGCGACGGCGGTGGTGGGTGGGCTGTGGGCGCTGGCGCGCCGGCGCCCAACGGGCCTGTTGCTGATCTGGATAGCCACCCAGTTTCTCGTCTCGAACCCCCACTGGCTGCGGCTGCCAGGCACGGGCGTGATCACCAACTTTACCGTCGAGCTGTCACTTTACATTCCGGTCAGCATCCTGGCGGCTGATCTCGTCGTGAGCATGATAGGCGCGGCCCAACGCCACCTCTCGCGCCTGAGCCCCGCGCCTGCCATGGCGACAGGACTGCTCGTTGTCGCCGCCGCGGGGCTGGGGGTGCAGGATCATGCTCGCCTTCTCGATTACACCTACCAACTGGTAACGCCCGCCGACGAGGCGGCATTGGCGTGGGTGCGGGCAAACACACCTCAAGAAGCGGTGTTCTTGGCTAACGCGTTCTTTGCCTACGGCGGCAGCCTGATCGCAGGATCGGATGCTGGCTGGTGGCTGCCCCTGCTGGCGGGACGGCAAAACACGGTGCCGCCGCTGAACTATGGCGCCGAAGCCGGCCCCGACCCGGGCTATATGATGCGGGTCAACGAGATGACGCAGCGTCTGTATGGCGTCGACCTCGGCGACCCGGCCACGATACGTTACCTCCAGGATGAAGGGATTACACACGTCTTTATCGGAGAGAAGGGCGGGCCGCTCCTCGATGCCGTCCGGCTGCAGCAGAGCCCTTACTACCGGATCGTCTATGCCGCCCCGGCAAACATGCCGGGGCCATGGGTGTTCGAGGTGGTGCCACCGTGAGACGGTCGTATCCCTGCACAATCCAGGAGAGCAAAGGAAGATAGATGCAGCTATTGAGGTTCGATCACCACAAGTGGCGTGCCTGGCGCCGCTACGCGCTGCCCGCCACCTGGCTCTTGCGCGGCTACAGCCCCTTCCCGCTGTCGGTCTCGATCCACGTCACCATGGCGTGCAACCTGCGCTGCGAGATGTGCTGCCAGCAACAGAACGAGCCGCTGCTGGGAAGTTACACCCAGCACATGCAGTTGGCGGATTACATCGAGATACTGGACAACCTGGAGCGATCGTTGCCGGTCAAGCCGCGGCTGCATCTCACCGGTGGCGAGCCATCCATCCATCCCCAGTTTCTGGAGATGGTCTCCGAGGCCGCGCGCCGGGGGTTTCCAACCACGGTAACCTCAAACGGTGCGCTGATCGAAAAGGCAGCGAAGGAGCTGGTGGATTTGGGCGTGCACAACATCACGCTGTCGCTGGATGGGCCCGAGGAGGTGCACAACCGCATCCGCGGCAGGCAGGACAGCTATGCGCGCGTCGTCGCCGCCGCCCGTGCGCTTCGCGCGGCGCGAGCGGATGCGGGGGCGCTGCGGCCGGCAATCACTCTGAACTGCGTCGTCACCAGGCACAATTATCGCCGCCTGGCCGAGATGCCGGGACTGGCGCAGGAGGTGGGCGGTGACTGTTTGACGATCCAGCAACTGCTCTACGTGGAGGGCACCCCCTTTGCCAACCACGGGATCGACGAGATCGAGCAATTGGCCGAGCAGCTAGCAGGGGCGCAGAGCGCCGGCCGCGCGCGAGGGTTCGCTACGCAGCTTTATCCCTATGTGCCTGTCGATCAATTGCGGCACTATTACACCGGATCCGTGGCGGGCGACCCTCTGCGCTGCGTGGAGCCATGGCTCGCGGCGAGCGTCCTGACCAACGGCGATGTTCTCTTTTGTTTCAGTCCCGTTGCCGGGAATGCCCTGGAGACGCCGTTCGACGAGATCTGGCGCGGAGAGACGCTCACGCGGCACCGTCAGATCATTGCCCGGGCGATTCGCCGCAGGGATGGCCTGCCATCCGGCTTTTGCCAGCGCTGCTGCTACCGGCTCTACACATAAGATGCAGCCAGCCGAGGATGGAATGGGATCCGTGGAGCAGGGCCTGCAGCCGGCGATTGATCTCGTCGGCGCGGCGTGTGCCACCTGGCCCCTGCTCGGGCGATGGCGGTCGCGTGTTGCCGCGAGCCGGCGCGTCCAATCGGCGCTTGACGTGGTACGCAGCCCCAGCTTTCGACGCAAAGCGCAGGCCGCCATCGTCCTGGTCTTTGTCACATTTATCGGGTTGGCGGTCTATCGCAACTGGAGCGATCTGCAGGCGTACGAGTGGCGTGCCGACGTGCGCTATCCCCTGCTGGCCTTTGCCGCCTTTCCCCTGGCTTACCTGTCCAACGCCTGGTGCTGGCACCGGATCATTTCGCGCGTGAGCACACAGGAAGGGGTGCGCGCGAACGCTCACATCTATTTCCTGTCGAGCCTTGGCCGCTACGTGCCGGGAGGCATCTGGCACATCGCCGGCCGCGCCTACTGGTATCGCGACCGGGGCGTGCCGGGATACCAGGTTGTCGTCGCCTCGGTGTGGGAAAACACGATCGTCGTCGTCTCTGGCCTGATCGTCTATGCGCTCTTGACCCCAGGGCTGGAGATCCTCGGCGGCGCGGCCGCGGTGATTTCGACGCTGGTGCTGCCCGCCGTGCTGAACCGCGTCGTCGGGGGTGCAGGAAAAAAGCTGGGGCTGCGGAGTGGATCGGTGCGTGCTCTGGACGTCGTGGTCTTGTATGGGCTCATCGGCGTGGCGTGGGCCGTAGGTGGCGGCATCCTGTGGCTGGTGATCAATGCCGCGTTTCCCCTGGAAGTGGCCGCGGCGCCAGCCGTGATCGCGGCGTGGGGGTTGGCGGGCGCCGTGGGCATGGTTGCAGGGGTGCTGGTGGGCGGCCTCGGCATCCGCGAGATCACGATCGGTGCTCTCCTCGCGCAGATCGTGCCGGTGCCCGTGGCCATGATCGCCGCGATCGGCTTCCGGCTCGTCGTGACGGCGAGCGAGATGGTGTGGGCACTGGCATTGAGCTGGCTAACCGGCCGCAAGATCGAGTAACCACCGCATCAACCATCGAGCCGGCGCCGCACGTGCTTTAGGATCTCGGCGTGGTCAAACGCCAGCGGCGGCAGCGCCTCCAGGTCGAACCAGCCGACGCTGGCCGCATCGCTGCCCGCGCGCGGCTGCCACGCGGCCGCCTCTTTCGCGCTCACACGTGCCAGGTGGGCCACACTGATGGTCCAGCCACGCGGGTCGCGGCCAGGTGCACCAACGGTGTGCACCTGCTCCAGGTGGGCGGGCTCGAGACCTGT
>DATHUZ010000023.1:0-2994 GCA_035461725.1 Anaerolineae bacterium | reverse complement strand
ACACCGCGTCCCAACCGTCTTCGACGACCGGGGGCAGGCCGATGACATCGACTTCTTGCTGGATGCACGAGCGCAGGGCGGAAATCTGATTTTCCTGCTTTTGCTGGGCATCAGAGAAAAACAAGCGAACGCCCAATTCGCCCGCGGTCTCTTTGAAAGACGCGGTGTTGGCCGTGCGCCAGTCGCTCTCAGCACCGAGCTGAGGGTAACAGAATGTCATGTCGGTATACTTGCAGTTTGGAGCGCAACTGGCCTCTTCTGCTGCCTCGGGGGCGCCACCACAGGCGGCAAGCACCAGGGCTGCCACGAGCAACGACACCAAGAGTGCGGACACGAACAAATTCTTTGAGACGTTCATTCCTTTCTTCTCCCTTCCTCTTTTTAGAATAACAGATGCGCTGCCGGAGCTGCTCAAGCTCAATTTCAATCATCGAGCAATCCCTTCCTCTTGTAGGCGTCAGGTTCTGTGATAGTAAACTTCCCAGCCCATATACCTGGTCAGTGCCTCGTTCAGGGCATCGGCCACCTGCGTGCGGTTCACGGCCACGTGGTGCTCGTAGCCGTTGATGCAGATGTGGCGCAGCAGTGCCTGAAAGTGTGGAATTTCGACCACGCCAAAGCCGCCAAACGTGTCGAGGGGGTCGGCGGTCAGTTCCCCTTCGCCCAGGTAAGCGCGGATGAGTCCGTGCTCGTCATCGGTCGACACACGACAATAGGTGAACGGCCCGGGCTTGACCCGGCCGACCACGGTGCCATAGGTATTCTCCTTGCCCACGGTACCGGCAATAATCGCCTGGTACGACATCTCGGCGTCCTGGAAAAAGTCGGCGGGCAGGTTGCTGCAGTGAAAGATGACGCCCTTTTCCGGGTCGTCGCCATAGTTGTTGTTCCAGTCGACCAAGGCGCTGGGCCGGCCCGAGGCCAGGGTCATGGCATACATGCCGATGGCGCCGGCAATGTCGGCCTCGCACGCGCTCGGCTTGAGCGCGCTGCTCATCATGCTCATCACCGCGCAGGGGACGACGCCAAAATTCTCTTCCATCGACGTCCAACACTGCACGGCGGTGGCGGCCAGGTGGTTTTCCTCCATCCAACGATCGGTGACCACGGCAAAGCGTGCCATCCGCTCCAGGGCTTCGAGCGGGGTCCCGGCGGTGGGGACGTAGCTCTGCAGCGCCGCGAGCTTGGCCGCCAGGTCGGGGTCGCCGGCGGGCAGGTGGTTGGCGCGGCCAAAGGCCTCCGACAGGTCGAGCACCTCGACGCTGATGCCGGCCTTTTCGAGCAGCTTTTCGCTAAAGCGCACGGTGGTGAAGGGGGCCGGCCTGGCGCCGAGCATGCCAAAGCGGGCGCCGCGCAGCCCACGCACCACGCGGCAGACCGCGGCGAAGTGCTGTAAATCGTGCCGGAAGCTGGCCGAGCCGGGGGACACGGTGTGAAGGGTGGTCAACGTGAAAGGAATGCCACACTGGCGCAGGTTGTTGCACAACGACATCTTGCCGCAAAAGCTGTCGCGCCGGTCGGCCGCCGTCAGCTTGTCATTTTCGTCGGGGAAGGCCTGGACCAGCACGGGCACGTTCAACCCGGCCATGCGGATGGCGTTGGCCACCCCGCGCTCGTCGCCAAAGTTGGGCAGGGTCACCAGGATGCCGTCGATCTCGGCCCGGTGCGCCTGGAACAGAGCCGCACACGCTTTAGAATCGCGCAGGGACTCGACCGCGCCGAGAGGGGAGTCGGCGACGTCGAGGATGACCGCGTCGATCCCCTCTTCGCCCAGCACGCGCAGCACCTCTTGCCGCCCTGTTTCGGCCAGGTGCTTGGGAAAGAAGCCTCGAATGCCGACGATGACACCCAGGGTGATGCTCATGTTAGCTCGTCTCCATGGAAAGAATTGGTACCTCTGCGGGGTGCGGACACCCGGCACCCAAACGCCCTGTCGCAGAGCTGTCGCGGATGATCAGTTCGGGGTAGAGGATGAGCGGCTGCGGCTCGGCGGCCGGCGGCTCGGCGGACGTGCGGCCCGCCTCGATGTCGCGCACCAGCTCGCGCACGGCCGTCGAGCCGAGCTTGCGCTGGTCCTGGTAGACGGTGGTCAGGGGCGGCCAGTAGTGAGCCGATTCGGACAGGCCGTCAAAGCCGGCGACGGCGAGCCGGCCCGGCACATAGATGCCCTGGCGGCAGGCCGCCTGGAGGACGCCCAGCGCCATCTGGTCGTTGCCGGCGAACACGGCGTCGACGCCGGGGCAGCGCGCGAGCAGGCGCTCGAGCGCGGCCTCGCCGCTGGCCGACGACCAGTTGCCCTCTTCGGCGTGCAGCATTTCCTCGGGTACGCCAGCGGCGAGCAGAGCGTCGCGCCAGCCGGCCTGGCGCTCGCGGGCCTCCCACCAGGTCAGCGGGCCGGAGATGTGGGCGATGTGCCGGTAGCCCTGGTGCAGGAGATGGCCGGCGGCCAGGCAGCCGCCGGCGTAATTGTCGACGGCGACGACCTTGACACCCGGCCGCGCCTGCATGGTGGTAAAGATCATGGGCACCGGCAGGGTGTCGAGCTGCTGCTCGAGCCAGGCGCGGTTGTCACCCACCTCGGGCACGGCCCAGACGATGCCGTCGACGCGCCGCTCGAGGAGCGAGTTGAGCAGTGGCTGCACGTCGTTCGCAGCAAAGTCGGGCAGCTCTTTAAGCAGCAGGGTATAGCCGAGCTCCTGCGCGGCCCTGGTGATGCCACTCAGGGTGCGCGAGGGGCCGGCGTACTTGAGCCCGGCGGTGACGATGCCCAGCATGAGGCTGTGCTGGCGGCTGAGGCTGCGGGCGATGGCGCTGGGCTGGTAGTTCAGCCGGGCGATGATCTGCCAGATGCGCTCGCGGGTTTCGCCGGCCACGTCGGGGCGGTCGTTCAGCACGCGCGACACTGTCTGGTGCGACACTCCTGCCGCAGCAGCGACGTCTCGTATGGTGACCCGCCTGTGCGCCTGCATCGCCGTTCGCCCCTCTCCTTCCGTT
>DATHUZ010000022.1:0-13118 GCA_035461725.1 Anaerolineae bacterium | reverse complement strand
GAAAGGCATGACCGACTGGGTGTCGGGTGCTGCCGACCTCGACACCGTCCTGGCCGAGATCGACGAGACGTGGCCCGAGTAGCCGCCGAGTAAACACCGTACGGGCTGCCAGCCAGTCGCTGGCTGGCAGCCCGACCTCCTTGACACAGCTCGCCGGCACGCAGCCGGCTCGAGCTTAGCCTAGCAAAGGAGTGTTTTATGGATGTGACAGAACGTCCCGCAATGCGAGAGGTAGGCGCAGTATCGAGCAAGAAGGAGAATCCGCTCGTCGCGGTCCTGGCGGCAGTTCTTCGCATCGCGCTCGCCATCGCCATCCCCATCATCGCCTTCCTAGTACTATACGCCGGGTTCATCTTTTTGCGCGAGGGAAACGCACCCAAGTGGCTGACGGCCGTCGTGGCCATCGTCTGGGGTGTAGGCGGTGTGGCAGTCCTCTACTGGATCTTTAACTGGATCGTCGAGATGCTGCCTGAGGTCTGGACGCAGCGGCTCCAGCCCTTTGTATTTATCGGGCCGGCCATCGCCATCCTGACCTGGTACCTTGCCCTGCCGGTCGCTCGCACCTTCTGGATCAGCCTCTTTAGCCGAGATGGCCCCGAGTTCGGCACCTTCATCGGCCTCCAGAACTATATCACCGTCTTTACCAACCGCCTGATGCTCGAGGCCTTCCGCAACAACATCCTCTTCTGGATGGGCATCGCCACCCCGCTTACCGTCGCCATTGGCTTGCTCATCGCCGTCCTGGCCGACCGCAGCAAGTTCGAGCGTGTGTCCAAGTCCCTGATCTTTATGCCCATGGCCATCTCGTTCGTCGGCGCGAGCGTGATCTTTAACTTTATCTACGAGGTCAAGCCCGTCGATGCACCCCAGATCGGCCTGCTCAACGCCATCTGGGTGGGCCTCGGGGGTCAGCCCCAGGCCTGGCCCGCGGCCACCAGCATCGCCCCGTGGAACAACCTGTTTCTCGTCGTGATCGTCCTGTGGATGCAGGCCGGCTACGCCATGGTCCTCTTTTCGGCCGCCCTGAAAGGCATCCCCGAAGAGATTCTCGAAGCCGCCCGCGTCGACGGTGCTACCGAGATCCAGGTCTTTTTCCGGATCATGATCCCCTACATCATGGGCACCATCATCACCGTCACCACGACCGTCGTCATCTTTACGCTCAAGATATTCGACGTGGTGTGGGTCATGACCGGGGGACAGTTTGGCACAGAGGTGATCGCAACCCAATTCTATCGCCAGTCCTTCACCGCCCTGAACAAGGGCCTCGGTTCGTCCATCGCCATCGTGCTCCTCATCGCTGTCATCCCGGTGATGGTCTACAACCTGCGTCAGTTCAGACGCCAGGAGGCATTCTGAGATGAAATCACGCACACGCTGGGATAAGATCCGTGGTCCGCTCTTTGTCAACGGCGTCCTGGCCCTCCTGGTCATTATCTGGCTCGTGCCCGTCCTCGGCCTCTTTATCTCCTCCTTCCGCGACCGCTTTTCGCTTCAGACGACGGGCTGGTGGACGATCCTTCCTCACAAGGAATGGACCATCGTCGAGGAAATCGATCCACGTGCCGAGGGGCTCGACTCGCAAGGGGTGATGGAGGTGGGAGGCGTGAGCGCCACCTTTGAAGAGCTGCGTGCAGGCGTTCAAACGCCTGAAGGACAGCGCGTCCAGTGGGTCGGCAACCGCCGCATTGGCTACATCCAGGTCCAGGACAGAGAATGGACGGTCAATTGGGACTTTACCCTCGACAACTACAAGCAGGTACTCGCCGGTAAGGCCTTTGAGTACCAGCGTCCCGATGGCACCGTCGAAGTCATTCAGGGCGACAACTTTTCCGTGGCGCTGTTCAACAGCATTGCTGTCTCTGTCCCCGCCACTGTCATCCCGATCCTGATCGCCGCCTTTGCGGCATACGGCTTTGCGTGGATGAACTTTCCAGGCCGGCGCTTTCTCTTTATCATGGTCGTTGCCCTGCTCGTCGTCCCGCTCCAGATCGCCCTGGTACCGATCCTGCGTGACTATGCCAAGTTACAGATCAACGGCACCTTCCTCGCCATCTGGCTGGCCCACACCGGCTTTGGACTGCCGCTGGCAACCTACCTGCTCTTCAACTACATCAGCACCCTGCCACGCGAGACGCTCGAGTCGGCCTTCATCGACGGCGCATCCCACTTTACCATCTTTTTGAAGCTGATCCTGCCGCTGTCGGTGCCGGCCCTCGCGTCCTTTGCCATCTTTCAGTTCCTCTGGGTGTGGAACGACTACCTGGTGGCACTGATCTTTCTCGGCGGCAGCCGCGAGCTTCAGGTGGTCACCTTCCGCCTGGCTTCCATCGTAGGCGACCGGGGCCAGGACTGGCACCTACTCACTGCCGCAGCCTTTATCACCATGCTGCTGCCGCTCCTCGTCTTTTTCGGGCTGCAGCGCTACTTTGTACGCGGCTTGCTCGCCGGGTCTGTGAAAGGGTAAACGATCCACGAGTGGTGACGAACGATCTCTTCCGAAACAGGTGCGACGCACCCTGCGTCCAGGTACGTCGCACCTGAACCGAGATCGAGGATCTATGTCCGAGCAGGAGCCATTTGCCTTCAACGCTGCCTTCTGGTTCCAGTGGATCATGGCCACCGCCGTGGGCTGGGTCCTCGGCAGCCTGATCTTGGGCGGGATCACGACCGTCGCTGCCGGCGTCGGCGTCGGCATCTTGCAGTGGCCCGTCGCCTATCAGCGTATCCCCCGCGCCTGGCGCTGGCCCGTGGTCAGTGCCCTTGGCTGGGGCGCGGGCTGGCTCATCGCCTGGCTGACGCTGCCCACGGATGCCGACCTCCTCGCCGGCCCCATCCTCGGCGCCACCGTGGGCATCGCCCAATGGCTGCTCCTCCGCCGCGAGGTGCGTTGGGCCGGCTGGTGGGTGCCTGTCAGCCTCGTCGCCTGGACCACGGGCATCAGCGTGCTGCCCGGCATTCTTGTGACCGGCGCCATGGCAGGATCGATCACCGGATTCGCCCTCGACCTGCTCCTCAACTACCCGAGACCGTCTCGCAGCCCCGAGCCTGAGGCCCGATGACCTGCTCACTGCCCGATATCCCATGCCCAATCCCACCCATCTGGAGAATCATTCATGACTGAAATCACCTACGTCCCCATCGACGTCATCCACCGCTTTATGACCGACGCGGTGGAAGCGATGGGCACCCCGCCCGACGATGCGCGCATCGTGGCCGACGTGCTTATCTCGTCTGACCTGCGCGGCATCGAGTCGCACGGCATCGGCCGCCTGAAATACTACTACGACCGGATCAAGGCCGGTGTGCAGTTCACCACCAGCGAGATCGAGGTCGTGCGCGATGAGGGCGCCACCGCCCTGCTGGACGGCCATCACGGCATGGGCCACGTCATTGCCTACCGGGCGATGGAGATGGCCATCGAAAAGGCGCGGCACTATGGCCTGGGCGCCGTCACCGTGCGCAACAGCACCCACTTTGGCATCGCCGGCTACTACCCGCTCATGGCGGCGCGCGAGGGGATGATGGGCTTTACCTTCACCAACGCCCGCCCGGCCATCGCCCCCACCTGGGGCACCGAGCCGATGCTCGGCACCAACCCCATCGCCTTTGCCGCGCCCTCGGATCACGGCTTTGACTTTTGCTTTGATGCCGCTACGTCGATCACGCAGCGTGGCAAGATCGAGGTCGCCGCCCGCGCCGAAAAGCCGGTGCCCGAGGGGTGGGTGATCGACGCCCAGGGCAGGCCCGCCACCGATCCGGCCCGCATCCTCGACGACCTCGGCCAGGACGAGGCGGCACTGCTGCCCCTGGGCGGCGCCGGCGAGCTGCTGGCCGGGTACAAGGGCTATGACCTGGCGACGATCGTCGAGATCCTGTCCGCCTCGCTCTCCGGGGGCGTGTTCATGAAGGATCTGCTTGGATTTGCCGAGGACGGCTCGCGCCGTCCCTTCATGCTCGGCCACTTTTTCCTGGCGATCGACATCGCCCACTTTATCCCTGTCGAGCAGTCAAGGGCGATCACCGGCGCCATCATGCGTGCCCTCCAGGCGTCACGCAAGGCACCGGGGTACGACCGCATCTATGTCGCCGGCGAAAAAGAGCACGACTATGAACAGGTGGTGCGCGAGCGCGGCATCCCGGTCAACCCCGCCCTGCGCCGCGAACTGCAGATCGTGCGCGACGAGCTTGCCATCGAAGGCTATGACGAATACTTCTAGCCCTCACGTTTGTGGTAGGCGCTTCAGCGCCATACTCCGCCCTGAACCACGCACTGCGAATGGGGACAGGTGCGTTTGTCACAGGGTAGGCGCGTGAAAGCCGTCGTTATCACCGGCAGCACGCGTGGCATCGGCTTGGGCCTGGCCGCCGCCTTTCTGGCGCGCGGCTGCCGCGTCGTCGTCAGCAGCCGCACAGTGGCGGCCGTGTCCGACGCCGTCGAGCAGCTCTCGACCCGCCACGATCCCACCCGGATTTTCGGCCACCCGTGCGACGTCACCGACTTTCAGCAGGTTCAGGCGCTGTGGGATGCGGCCGCGACCCACTTTGGCGAGGTCGACATCTGGATCAACAACGCCGGCGTCGCCCATGCCCAGACAGACTTTTGGGACTATGATCCCGACCTGCTGGCCGCGGTCGTTCACACGAACGTCATCGGCACCCTCAATGGCGCGCGCGTCGCCCTGGCCGGAATGCGTGCTCAGGGGTTTGGCGCGCTGTACAACATGGAAGGGCTCGGCAGCGACGGGCGCTACGTCGAGGGGCTCACCCTCTACGGCACCACCAAGCACGCCCTCGCCTACCTGACCGACGCCCTCGTCCAGGAGGTCAAGGGCACGCCGATCCTCGTCGGCGCCCTGCGCCCCGGCATGGTCGTCACTGACATGCTGGTGGGGCAGTATGGCGACAGGCCAGAAGAGTGGGAGCGCGCCAAGCGCGTCTTTAACATCCTGGCGGACCACGTCGAAACCATCGCGCCGTGGCTGGCCGATCGCGTGCTGGCCAACGAGCGCTCCGGCGCTCGCTTCAAGTGGCTTACCATGCCGCGCCTGGTCGGCCGCTTTCTTGCCGCACCATTTCACAAGCGCGATCTGTTTTCGTCAGGAGAACCAGATCGTTGAGTGGCACAAAAACACCCAGCGGCAGAAACACGCAGAGAATACACAGATTATCTATGTGCATCTCCGTTTGTCTCTGTGTATCTCTGTGTAACTCTGCTGACCAAACGCGGAGGGTTGATGTCCAAGAGTTATGATGTCCTGATCGTCGGTGGCGGCATCATGGGCTGTGCCACCGCGTTCGAGCTTGCCGACCGGGGCGTCAAGGTCGCCCTTTTCGAGAAAAAGACGGTCGGCGAGGGACCCACGGGCCGATCTTCGGCCATCATCCGCCAGCACTATTCCAACGTGCTGACGGCGCGTATGGCACACTACAGCCTGCAAGTGTTTCGTGACTTTGCCAACCGCGTTGGCGCTGGCGGCGAATGCGGCTTTGTCGAGGCAGGGTTTCTCGTCCTCGTCGAAGAAAAGGACCACGCTGGCCTTGAAGGCAACCTCGCACTCCAGCAGGCCGTCGGCATCGATACTGCCATGGTATCGCCCCAAGCGCTGCGTGAGCTGCTGCCGCGCATGGACACACACGACCTGGTCGCGGCTGCCTACGAGCCGCACAGCGGCTACGCCGACCCCTATCTGACGGTTACCTCTTACGCGCGGGCAGCGCGCGAGCGTGGCACCGACCTCTACCAGGATACCCGGGTCACCGTCCTGCGGACCGAGCGCGGCAAGGTGCTCGGCGTCGAGACGGACGACGGCCGGTTCGACGCACCGCAGGTGATCAACTGCACCGGCGCCTGGGCCGCAGGGCTGGCAGCGACCGCCGGCATCGGCTTGCCCATCCACTCCTGCCGGGTGCAGGTGGCCTTCTTCCGGCGCCCACCCGGCCACGAAGCAGCACATCCTGTCGTCGCCGACTTTGGCAACGCCGTCTACTTTCGCCCCGAGACCGGCAACCTGACGCTCATCGGCCTCGTCGACCCTGCCGAAGCCAACGCCATCGTCCACCCCGACCGCTACGACGAGCGGGTGGACCCGGAATTTATCATGGACATCGGCGAGCGCCTGGTGCGCCGCTACCCGGCCATGGAAGAGAGCCAGAGCACGGGCGGCTACTCATCTCTCTATGCCATTACGCCCGACTGGCACCCCATCGTCGACGAGGTGCCGGCCGGCAGCGGGCTCTACGTATGCAGCGGGTTCAGCGGCCACGGCTTCAAGCTCGGCCCTGCCGTCGGCCTGATGGTTGCCGACCTGGTCACAGGCGCGAGCGATCCCCTGTTTGACCCGCACCTCTTTCGCCTGGACCGCTTTGCCACGGGCGATGTGGTGCGCGGGCAGTACGAGTACAGCATCGCGGGCTGAGAGGATATAGCGACCATGGATCGAGAAGCAAGACGTTCGCTTGATCGCATTTTGCCGCGCCTGCGCGGCTGCTTTGCCGGCGCCGACCCTGCCGACTGGGAGCCGTTCGAGACACGCCTCGAAGCCAACTTCCCGCGGTTGTTCGGCCTGTTGCGCCAGCTCTATGGCGGCCAGTACGACTTTTTTTACCACCTGGAGTCGATCCTCGAAACGGCCGCCAGGATGTGGTTGGCACGGCCCGCGGAGCTCAAGGCGCTCGACGCCGAGCGCGAAGCGAATCCACTCTGGTTCCAGTCGCAGGAGATGATGGGGGCCGTCTGTTACGTCGACCTCTTTGCCGGCGACCTGGAAGGCATCCGCGCGCGCATCCCCTATTTCAAAGAGCTGGGCCTCACCTATCTGCACCTCATGCCCCTTTTCCTGTCGCCTGAAAAGGAAAACGACGGTGGCTATGCCGTGAGCAGCTACCGCCAGGTCGATCCAGAGTTGGGCACGATGGGGCAGCTTGCCGGCCTCGCCGCCGAGCTGAGGCGCAACGGCATCAGCCTCGTCGTCGACTTGATCTACAACCACACCTCCGACGAGCACGAGTGGGCACGGCGCGCCCTGGCCGGCGACCAGGACTACCAGGACTACTATTTCATCTTCCCCGACCGCACCCTGCCCGACGCCTACGACGCCCACCTGCGCGAGATCTTTCCCGACGTGCGCCGCGGCAGCTTTACCTACCGCCCCGAGATCGACCGCTGGGTGTGGACCACCTTTCACAACTTTCAGTGGGATCTTGACTATCGCAACCCCGCCGTCTTTGACAGCATCGCCGAGGAAATGCTCTTCCTGGCCAACATCGGCGTCGAGGCCCTCCGCCTCGACGCCGTGGCGTTTACCTGGAAGCAGCCCGGCACCGTCTGCGAGAACCTGCCCGAAGCACACGTGCTCATCCAGGCCTTCAATGCGCTGGCGCGCATCGCCGCCCCCACGCTCCTCTTCAAGTCGGAAGCCATCGTCCACCCCGACGAGGTCGTGCGTTACATCTCGCCCAACGAGTGCCAGTTGAGCTACAACCCACTCCTCATGGCCCTCCTGTGGGAAACCGCCGCCACACGCAAGGTGGAGCTCCTGCGCTACTCGATGGAGCGCCGCTTTGCCATCGACCCTCGCTGCGCGTGGGTAAACTATATCCGCTGCCACGACGACATCGGCTGGACCTTCTCCGACGAGGACGCGGCCGCCCTCGGCATCCATGGCTTTGACCACCGCCGCTTCCTCAACGACTTTTACACCGGCCGCTTTGAGGGGAGCTTTAGCCGCGGCCTGCCCTTCCAGTTCAACCCTGTCACGGGCGACATGCGCATCTCGGGCACCGCGGCCTCGCTGGCAGGGCTCGAAAAAGCGCTGCGCGAGGAGGGCGAGACCGACGTCGAGTTGGCCATCCGTCGCATCCTCCTCCTGCACAGCGTCATCCTCTCCATCGGTGGCATCCCCCTCCTCTACCTCGGCGACGAGCTGGGCACCCTGAACGACTATGACTACCGCCACGACCCCGCCAGGGCCGGTGACAGCCGCTGGGTCCACCGCCCCTTCGCCGACCCCGAGCGGATGGCCGCGCGCCACGACGAAGCGACCGTGCCGGGCCAGATCTATACCCGGCTGCGGCACCTGGTTCAGGTGCGCAAGGAAAACCGTGCCTTTGGCGGCGTCGAGGCCGGCGTGATCGACCCGGGCAGCCCTCACGTCTTTGGCTACGTCCGCCGCCACGAAGGCGAGCGCATCATCGTGCTCGCCAATTTCGCCGAGCAGGAGCAGCGCATCGACGCCAACGACCTGCGCCTCCACGGGCTCAGCTACCGCTTTACCGACCTGGTGTCGGGCGCGCCGGTCCTGGCCGAAGGCGAGCTTCTTCTCGAGCCCCTTGGATTTGTGTGGTTGAAAGCAGAGTAAAAGACTCGCAGCCGCGTCATTGCGCGGGAGCACGCCGCGAGGCGCGGGCGACCGAAGCGATCCTCAGTTCGGTAAAAGGAGGTTGCTTCGCTTCGCTCGCAACGACACCTGTTGTAGGACGAAAGGATTAGGGACAGGCCATGACAACCGATTGGTACAAAGACGCGGTATTCTACGAAGTCGCCGTCCGCGCCTATGGCGACAGCGACGGCGACGGCATCGGCGACATGCAGGGGCTCGCCGCGCACCTCGACCACGTCGCCCACCTCGGCATCGACTGCATCTGGATGCTGCCCGTCTACCCCTCCCCCCTGCGCGATGACGGCTACGACATCTCGGACTTTTATGCCATCCACCCCGACTATGGCACTGTCGCCGACCTGCGCCACCTCGTCGACGAGGCACACAGCCGCGGCCTGCGCGTGATCATGGACCTGATCGTCAATCACACCTCCGACCAGTGCTCCTGGTTCCAGGCTTCGCGCGATCCATCGCACCCTGAGCACGACAAGTACCGCGACTGGTACGTGTGGAGCCCCACCGACGAGCGCTACCAGGAGGCGCGCATCATCTTTCTCGACACCGAAGCATCGAACTGGACGTGGGATCCCGTGCGCGGCGCCTACTTCTGGCACCGCTTCTTCCACCACCAGCCCGACCTGAATTATGACAACCCCGAAGTGCAGCACGAGATGCTGAACATCGTGCGCTACTGGCTGCAGGAGTATGGCATCGACGGCTTTCGCGTCGACGCCGTGCCCTACCTCTACGAGCGCGAGGGCACCAACTGCGAGAACCTACCCGAAACGCACGCTTACCTGAAGCGTCTGCGCGCCTTTGTCGACGAGATCGCCCCCGGCGCCCTTCTGCTGTCCGAGGCAAACCAGTGGCCCGAGGACGTGCGCCCCTACCTGGGCGATGGCGACGAGTTCCACATGAACTTTCACTTCCCCCTCATGCCACGCATCTTTATGGCACTGGCGCGCGCCGACAGGACGCCGATCGTGTCTATCATGGGCCGCACGCCGCCCATTCCCGAGTGTACTCAATGGGCTACCTTCCTGCGCAACCACGACGAGCTGACCCTCGAGATGGTCACCCCGGAGGAGCGGCAGTTTATGTGGTCCTTCTACGCACCCGAGCCGCGCATGCGCCTCAACCTCGGCATCCGGCGCCGCCTTGCCCCACTGCTCGATAACGACCGTGCGCGCATCGAGGTGGCTAACTCGCTCCTCTTTACCCTCCCCGGCTCGCCCGTGCTCTATTACGGCGACGAAATCGGCATGGGTGACAACATCTGCCTGGAGGACCGCAACGGCGTGCGCACGCCAATGCAGTGGGACGCCGGTCCCAACGCCGGCTTTTCGTCCGCCGACCCCGAGGCGCTCTACGCGCCGGTCATCGATGACGACACCTACGGCTACCGCCAGGTCAACGTCGAGGCCCAGATGGACGATCCCGACTCGCTCCTTAACTGGACGCGCCTCGCGATCGAGGTGCGCCACGCCCACCCGGCCTTCGGTCGCGGCGACCTGCGCTTTCTGGACGTCGGCGACGGCGCCGTGCTTGCCTACGTCCGGCACTATCAGGACGAGACGATCCTCGTCGTCAACAACCTGTCCACCGCGCCCTGCTCGATTTCCCTCCTCCCCGATGCCCATGACCTCACCGAATTTGCCGGCACCCAGCCCATCAACCTCCTAACTGGCATCCCGCTCCCTCCCGTCACCACCGCCCCCTACCCCCTCGACCTCGACCGCTACGGCTACTACTGGCTCAAGCTGCGCTGATCGGCAAACCGCTAGATTGGTAGATTGGGACTCTGTTCCCAATCTACCAATCTACCAGCCAACCAACCCCTCCTCCTGTCTTGACACATCCCGCTCCCCCCGGTATAATCAAGATGCTCGCCCTAGAAATGCCAACGGCCGACATTGCCCCTCTGTCGTCTGTCGTTGGTGCATGAAAGGACTGGATGATGCAACCGTTATGGCAAGTTCTCTTGCGTGTCGCCCAAAGCGACGACGAGCCCCTCTCGTGTGACGAATGCTACGTCCTCATGGACTACCTATCCGACCTCCTCGCCGACGACGTGAGCTCTGAGCACGTGCTCTCTCTGGCCGATCGCTATCTCGCCCGCTGCCCCAACTGCGACGTCGAGTACATGTACAACCTGAACACGATCACGCTCGGCTCAGGCGTCCCAATCGCAGAGGGCGCGAGGGTCGAGCACACGAGGGACTTGACACGCGTGTAGAATTATAGTACCATGCGGCGAGAGCTGGACATGATTCCACAAAGGAGTGTGCTCGATGAAGATCCTCATTGCCGCCGACATGGAAGGCATTTCGGGTGTGGTCCATTGGGACCACGTTGACCCGGCCCACAAAGAATACGACCGTTTTCGAAAACTGATGACCGCCGACGTGAACGCCGCCGTGCGTGGCGCCTTTGACGCGGGCGCGGCCGAGGTGATTGTCGCCGACGGGCACGCTTCCGGCCGCAATATCCTGGTCGAAGAGCTCGACGCGCGCGCCCGGCTCAACTCGGGCAGCCCATCGCCCCTCGGCATGGTGCAGGGCGCCGGCTCGGGCATCGATGCCGCCATGTTCGTCGGCTATCACGCCCGTGTCGGCTCACACAATGCCATCCTCGACCACACCTGGTCGGGCACCCTCGTCCAGGGCGTGTCGCTGAACGGTCGTGCCGTGGGCGAGATCGGCCTGAACGCCGCGGTATGTGGCCATTTTGGAGCGCCGGTGATCATGATCGCCGGCGACCAGACGGCGTGTGCCGAGGCCGTCGATCTCCTCGGCGAGGTCGAGACGGCGATCGTCAAGCGCGCCAGCGGCCGAATGGCTGCCGAGTGCCTTCCCCCGGCCGTGGCCCAACAGCGGATCGAGGATGCGGCACGTGAGGCCGTGCGCCGGTTTATTGCCGGCACCGCGCCGGCGCCCCTCCGCTTCGAGCAACCGATCGTCGCCCTGCTTCAATTCGCCCACTCTGACATGGCCGACCGCGCCGCGCTGCTGCCCGGCGTCCGGCGCGTCGACGGCCGCCAGATCGAAATTGTCACCGACAACCCTGTCGACGCCTACCGCGCCTTTCGCGCTGCCGTCTCGCTGGCCCGTCCCTGACCCATGACGAACCTGTCATTGCGAGCGAAGCAAAGCAATCCCCACGCAACAATGGAGTACGATGATGTCCGACTATGATCCATCCGCCCGCCTTGCCCTTTTTCCCATCACCGCCCGCCTGCAAGCAGAGCCGGGCGGCCAACGATTGACAATCGCCGGCCACGACCTGGCAGCGCTCGCCGGCGAGCACGGCACCCCCCTCTATCTCTACGATCAGGCGACGCTGGATGCCTCCGTCGCAGCCTACCGCACCACCCTCGACACGGTCTATCCCGCCGCGTCCGGCGTCACCTATGCCGCCAAGGCTTTCCTCTGCCTCGCCGTTGCTCAGTGGGCACAGGCACGCGGCCTCTGGCTCGATTGCAGCGGAGCAGGTGAGATTGCCACGGCCCGCGCTGCCGGCGTGGCGAAGGAATCGATCGTCGTCCACGGCATAAACAAGAGCCCCGTCGACCTGGCGGCCGCCCTCGTCGATGCCGGCACGATTGTCGTCGACCATCCGGGTGAGATGGAGCGTCTCGCGGCGCTCGTGGCAGGTGGGCAGCACTGCCCGGACCTCTGGCTCCGCCTCCGGCCCGGTGTCGCCGTCGAGACCCACGCCTACACCCAGACAGGGCAGTCGACCAGCAAGTTCGGCATGGACGCCGCCGACATTCGCCGCGCCGTCGCTTTTTGCCTCTCTCGCGGCCTGCCGCTTACCGGCCTTCATTTTCACCTCGGCTCCCACTTTCACCACCCCACCGAGGCGAATCCCGCTGTCGACGCCACACTCGACCTCGCCGCCGCGCTCGCCGATGAATACGGCTGGCGCCCCGAGGTGCTCTGCCCCGGCGGCGGCTGGGGCGTGCCCTACCACGAGGATGACCTGCCACACGTCCCTGTCGAGGAGTATGTGACACAGGTCACCTCCCACCTGGCCGACGGCTGCCGCCGGCGTGGGCTGCCCCTGCCACGCCTGCAGATGGAGCCCGGCCGCAGCCTCGTGGCGCGTGCCGGCGTGGCCCTCTACCGCGTCGGCGGCACCAAGCAGGCCGGCGATCGGCGCTGGATCCTGCTCGACGGCGGCCTCGTGGACAATGTGCGCCCCGCGCTCTACGGTGCGCGCTACTCGGCCCTGCCCGTTTCGGCGCCCGATCGCCCATCCGCCGGCTCCGCCTGGCTCGCCGGCCCCTACTGCGAGAGCGGCGACGTCCTGGCCTCCTCCCTGCCGCTGCCCGACCTCGCCTCCGGCGAGCTCCTGGCCATGCCCGTCAGCGGCGCCTACCAGTTGAGCATGGCCAGCAACTACACTGGCGCCCGCCGCCCCGCCGTCCTCTGGCTGGCAGGCGGCCACGCGCACCTCGTGCGCCATCGCGAAGAGGTGACCGACCTCTACCGCCAGGACGAGCTGCTCCCTGCCGACCACTTTTAGAGCAGATGCCAAATCCGCACCCGCTCGTGCCGGACCACAAGTGCCCGGCGCCGAACGAAGGTCAATTCCCGTGGCCAGGACAGAACCTCACTCGCTCATGCCGGACCACAGTCCAGCACCGTCGCATGCGCGGATCGGAGATCACCAATAATGGGCAATTCTGAAGCAGCGCGCATTCACACCTACCTGCGCGGCCACCAGCACGACATG
>DATHUZ010000021.1:0-8789 GCA_035461725.1 Anaerolineae bacterium | reverse complement strand
TGTTCATGGCCTCGAGAAAATCGGCCTGCACCCCCGGCTTGTTTTCGATCGCCCAGCCAATCTCTTGCTGGCTGTGGTGGTTGCCAATGATCCAGCGATAGAGGACGAGGGCCTGGATTGGCTGGTTGAGCGGGTTGCGGTTCCAGGTGTCGATCTCGCGGTAGGCGTTGCGCACCCAGCCAGTGTTGGCATCGCGCCAGGCGGCGTATTGATCGGTCTCGGTGATATAGACGGGGCGGTCGCGCAGGACCGCCGGGATGGCGCCCATAAAGTCGCGGTAGGCGAAAAAGTGAAAGTGGCGGTTTCCAAACGGCGGGTTCATCTTGGAGTCGTTGAACACAAGGCCGGGATCCTGGCCATGGGTGTAGGTGTGGAGGGAGATGGCGTCGACCTGCTCACCGAGCAGGTTGAGGATGTCGGCCAGGTATTGGACCCAGTCGCCGTTCGGGTTGCCGGCGTACTTGGTCTCGGTGTTCCACGGGCCGACGGCACCGACGACGACCTGGTCGTCGCCGTGGCCGGGCTGGCTGCGGATCTGGGCACGGCACTTCTGGAAGCAGTTGGCATAGAGCTGGGGGGTGATGACCTGGCCCTGTGGGCCACCCGGGCGCTCGGCAGAGAGATTCATCTCGTTGCCAATGATCCAGATGTGACAGCCGGGGCTGGCGGCGCAAAAGTTGCCGCAGCGCACGGCAAAGGCGTTGTACTGGGAGGAGTGGGGGATGGTGCCCCCGCTGCCATAGCCGTTGTTCAGCCGGACCAGGACGCCAAAGCCCTGGTTCGAGAGGTCGGTATAGTTGCTGCCACTGTAGTTGTTCGGATCGGCGCCAATCGCCTCGGTGACGAGCACCCAGCCGAGCCGGTTCTTCTGGAGCATCAGATGCTCTGCGCCGCGATCGTGCATGCCAAAGATATAAGGGGGATAGATGTCGGCCACGGACTACCTCCTTCTCCTCGACAGAGGACAGATCGGTCAAGAGACGGTAACTGCACACTGCCCGGGTGGGCAGTGAGAAAGGTCGAGGGACCGGGCGAATCAGGCTGTAAAAGGTGGGGTGAGGCTACTGCCTTCCACGCGATAGCCGACCCCCCAGATGTTTTCGATGTAACGCGGGTTGCTTGCGTCGTCGTCCAGTCGGGTTCGCAAGCGGCGAATGCAAGAGCGCACGGTGCCACCGGTTCGGCCGTCGGCCTCCGCGTTCCACACTTTTTCCACGAGCTCTTCCCACGGTACAACGCGCCCCTTGTGGCTGATGAGATAGGCCAGGACGTCGAACTCGCGGCGGGTAAGGTCCACCTGCTTGTCGCCGAGCCAGACGTGGCGGGCGTTCATGTCGACGACGAGGTCGTCGATGGAAACGACGCCGCCGATACGCCCCGGCTCGCGCTCGAGCGCCCGGACGACACATTGGCGCAGCTCGCTGAGGGAAAAGGGTTTGACGAGGTAGTCGAAGGCAGCCCCGCGCACGGCCTGGATGGCGGTGTGCACCGAAGCATAGGCCGTCATCAGGATCACCTGGCTGTCGAGGTTCATACGCCGGATGTGAAGGAGAAGCTCGATGCCAGACACTCGCGGCATTTTGATGTCAGACAGGACGAGGTGAAAATGCTCGTGAGCGAGGATTTCGAGTGCGGCTTCACCGGTCAGGCATGGACAGACGGAATAGCCTTCATCCTCCAGGATGTCGGTAATGAGGGCACAGATCTCTCTGTCGTCGTCTACGACGAGCACGCGCTTCTTTGGTAGGTCCAAGTTCGCCTTCCTCCCCAGCACAGTGTGCGACGACCACGCCGGTTCCATTTCAGCGCGTCTATTATAGATGCAAGGACTGATTTTGTCAATGCGGGGCCCGGCTCCGATGGGGGGCGACCCACGCGGTGGAGACAATGTGTGTTGTGACGCGACAGGCGTGTCAAAGTACATTGATTTTCCAAAATGGCACAGCCGCGTCACGCTTTTGGCACAGGTTTATCACAGACTGCTTGACAGCACATGCTATAATGAAATTAGGACGCTCGAAACAACGCCGCCAGGTGCTGGCAGAAAAGGTGGCATGGCCAAATGGTTGCTCAAATTATGGCCAAGGAGGATGCCGGCGCGGTCATTCGGGAGCTGGACAAGCTGGTCACACTCGGACCTGGGGATCTCGAGATCATCGAGGCGATGACGCCCTTTGGCTACGACACGGCCAAGTGGGCAGAGGGGCAGGGTGTTCTGGCAGAGCTCGTCACCAGCGAACAGCCGAGCGCAACGCTCATCGCCCGGGCGAGACGCTGGTATTACGAGGCAGCCGACGCAGCGAATCACGCCTTGACGGCGCGTCCGACACTCCTTGGAAAGCTCGGTATGAGGTCGCCCTAATCGGCGTTGGCCTCGACGCCGTTTTTCTTCAAGGCAAACGATTGCCTCAGAAGGCTCAAGGTGGTGCGCAATCAATTCCCCTAGCGCGCCACCTTGAGCTTTTATTTTGCACCTACATGCCGGCCGCCAGCTCGCTGCGGCGAAAGCTACGCGCGCCAAACCAGAGGAGCGCGGCGTCGACCAGCCAGAAGAGGAGGCCGAGGAGCAGGACGAGCGCGCCCTGGAAATAGATCACGCCGGTGGCCTGGCCGACGACGAGGAGCAGGATGGGCAAGACGACGATGGCGCCGAGCTGGTACGCCTCCTGAAACGTGTTGACCCGTGACGACACGATCACGGTGACGCCCAGGCCGAGCCCGGCGATGGCCGGGGCGACCCAGAGCGCGAGAGTAACCCACGTCCAGTTCGGAAACCAGACCCGGCCCATGACCGGCCAGGCGGCGACGTTGGCCACGACGGTATAGATCAGAAACCCGCCCCAGGAGACGGCGATGGCGGGCAGCCAGGCGGAAAGGAGCTTGGCGAGGAGCAGCTCGCCGTCGGTGGTGGGCGTGTACAGGAGCGCCTCCATCGTCTTGCGCTCTTTTTCGCCGGCAAAGCTGTCGGCGGCGATCACGCTGGCCACGATGAGCGGCAGGATGAGGTACATGGGCGCGAGAAAGTAGGCGACCATCAGGACGACGATGGTCTGCGCTTCATCGTACCCCGCCAGGGTCTCTCGCATCGCCGGCGGCATGTTTTCCAGGAACGCCTGCAAGTCGCGCATCGAGGAGGCCAGGTCTTCCTCAAAGATGGGGACCAGGCCGGCGAGGGCGGGCATGATGACCATAAAGACGAGTGGCACGATGATCAACGGGATCGACACGCCCTTGTTCTGGATGACCACCTTGAGATCCTTGCGGACAATGGCCCAGATAGCACGCCAGTTCATAGCTCTTCCTCCCCCGAATAACCGGGCCGGGTGGACTCGCCGTGTAAAGCAAAGTAGACATCTTCCAAGGATGCTTCCTGGAGTCCCACGTGGTAGATCGGCACGCCCGCACCGACGAGCGCGGCGATCAGATCGGGCACGGCTTCACGCCCGGCCCCGACGACGACCAGGGTCTCACCCTCGCCATCGACCTGCTCGACGCCCGGAATGGCCACGAGCACCTGTCGCGCGGCGGCAACGCTGCCGGGTGCGACCTCGATCTCGACCCGTTGGTTGCGCCCGAGGGTGCGGCCCAGCTCTGCCGGCGCGCCGAGCGCGACGAGCTTGCCGTGCTCCAACACGGCGACGCGGTCGCACAGGCGCTGCGCCTCTGTCAGGTTGTGCGTGCAGAGAAATACGGTGCGCGCCTCTTCGCGGCTGAGGTGGTGGATCATCTCGTGCACGCGGCGCGTGGCGACAGGATCGAGGCCGGCGGTCGGTTCGTCGAGAAAGAGAAGCGGGGGGCGGTGGAGCAGGGCACGGGCGAGTGCCAGGCGCTGCTTCATCCCCTTGCTATACGCAGACACCTTTTCGTCGGCGCGCTCGGCCAGCTCAAAGAGCTCGAGCAGGTGCTCTACCCGCGCGGCGACGGTACCCCGCTCCACGCCATAGAGGTCGGCAAAGATCGATAGATTCTCGCGACCTGTGAGCCGCTCGTCGAGCGACGGGGTCTCGGTAAGCACGCCGGTGTGGCTGCGCAGCACAGGGCCATTGGCGGTCGGGTCGTAGCCGAGCACGCGGGCCGAGCCGGCGCTCGGCGCCAGCACGCCGTTGAGAAGGCGCACGGTGGTGGTCTTGCCGGCGCCGTTGTGGCCGAGAAAGCCAAACACCTCCCCCGGATGCACTTCCAGGTCGAGGTGATCGACTGCGATGATGTCGCCAAAGCGGCGGGAGAGGCCCTGGGCGACGATGACAGGTTGACCTGCTACGGTCATGATAACCTCCTGAAAAGGCGCTTGGAGAGCGGTCGAGCACGGGGGGCCGCCGTGGGTGCACCGCCCGGTGCGCGCCAGATGCCGACGGCGGCCAGCAAGCGCGCCACGGCAAAAATGCCCAACGCGACGGGGATGGTCACGATTCCGCCCAGGGCGGGACCGGCGATCGAGCCGAGCAGCAGGGCCGCATTCATCGCCAGGTTGTACCAGGCGAGGTGGGCCGGGCGCCGGTCGGCAGGGATCTCGTCCAGCAAATAGTTGGCGAGCGCTCCTCCGGCGAGTGCCCACCCGAACCCGCCGACGACCGACGCGATCAAAAAGAGGGTGCCGCCGCTCGCGAGCGCCATCAACCCGGGGTAGAGGCTCATGATCATCGCGCCGAGGGCGGTGACGCGCTTGTTGCCGATCCGCCGCGCCAGGGAATCGAGCTGGGTGGAGCCGACGAACACACTGACGTAAAACAGGGCCGTGCCGAGGCCGATGTACCTGTCGGAGAGGTGCAGCTCGTTCACCCAATGGATCGGGAAGAGCGGGACCGCCAGGTTGACGGTGAGGTGAAAGGCAAAGAGCGCGAGCAAGATGCGGCCAAAGGGGCCGGCCAGGATCTCGGGAGCGGCGAGAGACGCCCCGCGGCGGCGAGTGAGGAAGCGGAGCGCGACACCGGGGCGTAGGGCATCGACCAGGCCGCGCGGGCGGCCGGGCGTGGCGGGATCGCGCAGTGCGCGCCCCACACGGGGCTGGAGCGACGCGCCCGGGTGCAGCATGACGAAACGGAGGTGGAGCGTGCTCATCGCAGCGCCGACAAAGCCGATGGCGAACACCACCTGGTAGCCCGCCGGAAAGGGAAGCACGTCGAGGAGGTAGCCCGCCAGCAGCGAGACGGTGATATAGACGACGGCCATGACGGCGTTGCGCACGCCGACGACGTGACCACGCCACTCGGGCGGCACGACGTCGGCAAAGAGGGCATTAAAGCCGACGGACAGGATGGTGCCGGGAATGCTCATGGCCAGCGTGGCGCCAACCAGTGCCCAGATCTGCTCCTGTGGCCCGAGCAGGATGGGCAGTGGAATCCAGAGCAGGTAGAAGGCGCGGTGCAGGAGCGCCGACCAGAAGACGGCGCGGTCCATGCGCTGGCCCTCGAGCCAGCGGCCGGAGGGGAGCGCCAGGAGCAGGGTGACGGCCGCGGGCGCGGCGCTGAGCAGGCCGATCTGAATTCCGGTGGCACCCAACCGGGCAGCGTATACGGACAAAAAGGCGATGGCGCTGGCGGCCAACACCCCGAACCAGGCGATGTCCAGGTAGAGATGTATAAAGTTTTGGCGCAGATCTGGCGGCACGTGCCGGCCAGAGCGAAATGGCAGTCGCATCATCCTGTGCCCACGGACGTGGACCGATCTCCTCGTGAATTCGAATTGGCGATTATAGCAGTACGCGGGTGGTGGCGCAAGATTGGAAGAGTGGAAGGTTGGAACGGTGGAAGGTTGGAAGATTGGAAGGCTGCGTGCGCGCGCTTGCCAACCTTCCAACCTTCCATCTTTCCAATGCCGCGCTAGTTTCCTTGCTTCCAACCGGTTGCCAGGCGGCGCCAGCTAAACCCTTCGCCAGAGAGCAGATTGCCGGCAGAGAAGAAGCGGGCGGCGAGGAGGATGAACAGGTAGGAGGTGAGGGCGACGCCAGCCAGGCTGAGCAGGATCTGCCAGGTGGGCACCTCGGCGACGGCCATGCGCGTGACCATGGCCGTGGGTGCGCTGAAGGGGAAGAGGCTCAGGCCGACGACGAGCGGGCTGTGAGGCTCCTCCACAAAGGCCTGGGCGAACATGAGCGTCGGCATCAGTGGGATGATGAGCAGCCAGACCATCTGCCCGCCCTGGCGCGCGTCGTTCGCCAGGGTGCCGGCCATGGCCATGACCGCTGCAAAGAGCAGGTAGCCAAAGATGAGAAAGAGCAGTGCCCAGACGACAAAGATCGGTGGCAGGGTAAAGCTTGCCCCGCCGAGCAGCTCGGCGCCGCGATCCAGGAAGAGCAGGCCACCGGCGATCCAGATGATGAACTGAACGAGTGTCACAAAGCTCATGGCAATGATCTTGCCGATCATCATCTGCCGGGCGTCGACGCGCATGAGGAGCATCTCGGCGGTGCGGTTCTCCTTTTCGGCCACGACGACGCGCATCAGGTAGCTGCTGCCCATGATCAAGAGAAAGTAGTAAACGTAGGGCAGGATGCCGGCGACGAGGGCGGCCATGGCGCCCTGGCCCTCGTCTCCCTCTTCGGGCGGGGCGAGGACCTGCTCGCGCACCGAGGAGAGCGGGCTCTGCACGGCAGCGGCCAGGTCCGGATCGCGAACCATGTTGTAGCTCAACAGGTGCTCGAGCATCCAGTCGTTCCCGCTGTTTGGCGCAACGCCGGCCTCAGGCCCGCCCCCAAAGAGCTGAAAGTTTTCGGTATAGATCTCGAGGTCGCCGGTGGACACATAGTCGACCGGGATGACCAGGTACTGGTCGATCTCACCTGCCTGCAGGGCGTCGGCGGCCGCGGCGGCGTCGGACATGGGCACGAACACGGCCGACAGCTCGGGTGGGATGGCCGCGATCAGGCCGGCTTCGTCGACGAGGCCGACGGTCGGGAGCTCGAGCCCGGCCGCCTCTTCGGCCTCGCCGCCGCCCGGTTCGTCCGAGCGGTTCTCCTGGAGGAGCATGTAGCCTTGCGACAGGATGAGGATGACAGGCATGACGAACGCCAGGATCCAGAAGGAGCGCTGGCGCAGCACCACGCCGACGTCGTGTTTGATGACAAGCCAGATGTTATGCATCATTTCAGTCCATCCATCGATCTATGCCAGGGCCTGGTCAGAGACCGGCCTCGGCAGAAAAGTTAACCGGCAGCCCCACGCATGGCGGCGACGACCGACTTGAGACTCAACGGCTGGCCGTAGCGAAGCATGCCGGCGCGAAAGACGCGGGCGGCTGCCCACACGGCGAGCACGGCCGAGGCAGCGAGGATCAGCCACGACGTGACGAGCTGCCAGGCAGGGATGTTGCCCATGGCCCAACGCATCGAGATGGTGAGGAAGGAGGTGGTGGGAAAGAGGGTGAGCAGGATGGTGATCGGGTGTTCCGGCTGCTCCATCAGCAGCACGATGGCAAAGATCGGCACCATGAAGAGCAGGTTGAGCAGGCCTGCGACTTGCTGCGCTTGCTGCACCTCGGTGGTGGCGGCGCCAAGGCCGACCATGATCCCGGCCAGCAGGATGTAGGCGGGAAAGAAGTAGAGGGCCATCAAGCCGAGATAGTCCCACGGGACGCCGACACCCTCGAACCCCTCTAATAAGGTGCCGGCCACCCGCAGGCCGACCACGGCCGCGAGCACATAGACGGCAATCTGGGTGAGTGACGCGGCCAGCAGGCCGGCCATCTTGCCGACGATCAGCTCGGAAGGGGTAACGGTGGTGAGCATGACCTCGATCGTGCGGTTCTCTTTTTCGGTGCCCACCACGCCCAGCATGTTCCCCGCCGCGGTCATGGTGGCGAAAAAGAAGAGGAAGGTGGCGATGAAGGGGATAAAGAAGGTGATTATGGCGCTCTCGTCAAATGTGCGGCCGCTGGCGACGTCGTGCACCACGACATTGGGCTCGTAGAGGAGGCGATCCTGGACGTCGGCCGGCAGGCCGGCGACAAGGTTGGCGCGCACCAGGTCGGCCATCACCGACCAGGCCTCGCTGCCGGGCGGGGTGTCCTGGTAATAGAGCTCGGTGTCGGGCACCTCGGGATAGCCAGGCGGGAAGACAAAGAGGGCCGTCACCTCGCCCCGGGTCACCGCCTCGCGGCCGGCCTCCACGCTTGGGTAGGACCTGACCTGGATGCGATCACCGGCGTCGGGGATCGCGGCGTGGCGCGCCGGGTCGAGGATGCCGGCCTCGTCGACGTACCCGACCGGGCGGGTGTCCTCGTTCATCGTCTCGGCCAGGTAGCCAAGGAACCCAAGGAGGACGATGCCGACCGGAACGGCGAGGGTCAGGATGATGAACTGGCGCTTGGCGACAGTGTCGAGGTAGGTGCGTTTGGCGATCAGCCAAAAGTTACGCATCGTACACCTCCTCCGCCTCCGTCGACTGCGGCATGGTCGCGCCTTCCTGGACGACGGACACAAAGATGTCGTCGAGTGATGGTTCGGCGAGCTCAAAGCGCTCGATCTTGACGCCGTCGCGGGTGAGCAGGGCGCGCAGGACGGCCTGCGGGTCGGTGCCCGTTTCGAGCGCCAGGTGGTAGGTGCCGTTCTCGCGCCGTGTCTCGAGCACGCCGGGCAGCCCGGCCATATCACCCTGTCCCTCGACGACGACGGCGTTGCCGGCAAAGTTGCGCTTGATCTCAGCGACGGAGCCATAGAGCACCGTGCGCCCGCCGGCGATGAGCACAATCCGGTCGGCCATCGCCTCGACCTGGTACATCTGGTGGGTGGACATCAGGAGCGATTTGCCCGCGTCGCGCTGCTCCTGGAGGATCTGCTTCACCAGCCGCGTGCT
>DATHUZ010000020.1:0-3791 GCA_035461725.1 Anaerolineae bacterium | reverse complement strand
TGGTGGTAATCCTCCGCCGGCCAGAAACGCTCGTAGGGCACGATCTCGGTATAGAGGCTCCGGCCGCGTCGCTCGGCCTCGCGGGCCATCGTCTCTTCCGCCAGCCGCTTCTGCTCCTCGTCGTGATAAAAGATGATCGACGCGTACTGGCGCGAATATGGACGCGTCGCCGGCTCGTGGCTCCTCCAGAACAGCTCGAGCAGCTCCTCGTACGTGATCTGCTGCGGGTCATAGTCGATCTCGATCGTCTCGGCGTGGTTGCCGAGGCTGCGATAGGTCGGGTCTTCTTTGTCGCCGCCCGCGTACCCCACGCGCGTGCGGATCACTCCGGGCAAACTCCCGAACTGGGAGTCGGGTCCCCAGAATCAGCCGAGGGCAAAGGTAGCCGTCTCGGTCGCTGCCGGCGCCCGGGCGTCGATCGCCGGGATCGTTAGCCGGGGGGCAGGTGACGCGGCGGTGTCGACCGCCTCTTTGCGCCCCAGCGCCGGGAGGGCAGCAGTGCAACCGGCGAGCACGAGCACTCCCACGCCGGCCGCCATTACAAAGGCCAAAGGCAGTAACGCCTTCATGGTTAATACGATGCCTTTCTAGAACTCTGTTGAACCTGGCTCGGCGTCACGCTGCAGGATCGGCTTAAAGTCCAGCGCCGCCGAATTGATGCAGTAGCGCAGCCCCGTGGGACGCGGCCCATCCTCGAACACGTGGCCCAGGTGGGCACCGCACCGGCTGCACATCACCTCCGTCCGCACCATGCCGTGCGAGCGGTCGGTCTCGGTCTCGACCTGCTCCTCATCGATCGGCGCGTAAAAGCTGGGCCAGCCCGACCCCGACTCGTACTTGGTATCCGAGGCGAACAGCTCGTTGCCGCACGCTACGCACAGGTAGGTGCCCTCTTCTTTGTGCCGGTAATATTTGCCGGTAAAAGGCGGCTCTGTGCCCTTTTGCCGCGCGACGCGGTACTGCTCGGGCGTCAGCTCGCGCCGCCACTCTTCCTCTGTCTTCTCAATCTTTTCGACCATCTCTATCCTTTCCGTCCGGTGATCTCGCTGGCGCCGGTACGCGCCACTTTCCTCGATCCTAACACCGGCGGCACTGAAACTCTATAAGCCTGACCACACAATGTGGCGCAACGCTCCGGGTTGCGAGCCGCCTACGCACCTTCCACGTAATAGGCCATGCCCATCGTCCCCGGCCCCACGTGCGCACCCACGACGGGCCCGCAGTCGCCCACGATCATCTCGCCGGGATGGAACCGTGCCTCCACTCGCGCTGCCAGCTCGGCCCCCTCGCGTGGGGCGGCCACGTGCAGCACGGCCATGTGCACCCGCTCTGGATCTGCGCCTGCCAGGTCCTCGTCGAGCAGGCTGTACAGGTGATCGAGCGCCTTCCGTCGTGACCGGATCCTGGCCACAGGAGTGACCACTCCATCCGTCACGGTCAGCACCGGCTTCAGGTTGAGCGCCGTGCCAAATAACCTGGCCGCCAGGCCGATCCGCCCGCCGCGGTGCAGATATTCCAGCGTGTCCACGACGAAATAGATGCGTACCTGCTCGATCACCTTGCGGGCCGCCGCCGCCACCGCCTCCAGCCCGGCGCCTGTAGCGGCGGTGCGGGCCGCCGCCAGGGCGATGAATCCAAGCTGCATCGACGCGGCGCGTGAATCGATCACCTCGATCGGCAGATCCCGTATCTCGGCCGCCGCCGCCTGCGCCGAGTTGATCGTGCCGCTCAGCTTGCTCGACACCACGATCGCCACGATCCCTTCATACTCCCGGCCCACCCTGCGAAACAGGTCGTAAAAGTCCTGCATGCTCGCCTGTGAGGACGACGGAAACGCGCTCGACGTGCGCAGCAGCTCGTAAAACGTGGGCGGATCGATGTCTACTCCATCGCGCCACGTGCGATTGCCCATGATCAACACCTGTGGCATCATCTGGATGCCTGTCGACTCGACGAGCGACCGCGGGATATCAGACGTGCTGTCGGTGACGACGGCGATTCGTGCTCGATCTTGCATAGTCATAGCTCCTTTGCCATGCCGGCAGGGTTCCCCGCAATCCGCGCCAGGACGACGAAGGGCATGCCGTCCATCTGGCGCTCGAATTCCTGGACGTGCCGGAACCCCGCTTTTTCCCACACGCGCTGCGCGCGCACGTTAAAGCGCGCGATCGTCACGCGCCACACCGCCGGGTCGAACACCCGTCGCCCGTGCTCCAGCACCGCGGCCACGAACTCGTCCCCCCGCCTCTGCCCGGTGAGGTCCGGTCGCACGCCGAGGCCCACGTCGACTGCCTCCGCGCTGTAATCCCCGCCCTGCACCCGTGCGTCCGCACCATAGCAGCAGTAGGCCACCGGCACTTTTGCCTCGCCCTCGTCGATCAGGTAATAGTGGTTCACAGGGTCGGTCAGCACCCCCACATCGTCGTCCACCTGCTCGGGCGGCGTGTTATAGATGCCATACGGCGCCGGATAGTGCCACGCCAGCACGACCCGTGCCCCGGCTTCATCCATGGGGCGAAACGTGAGCCTGCCCGCCTGCTCCGTCACTCGCCGTCCTCCACCTCTTCCACGCGCTGTCTCAGCTCGCCGAAAAAGGCGGCGAGCAGGGCGCGTACTCCTTCCACCACCGTTTCCTCGTCGATGAGCGCGGACACCACCATGCCGACGAACGCCTCGTGGTCCGTTCCCAGCGTGCCACTGTCCAGGACGGCCATGAGCCTGTCCAGGATCTGCCTGATCCGCCCTGTCTGGAGCAGGCCGGTGGCATAGCGGCTGATCTCCTCGATCTGCGCGTCTCTCTCTTCTTCCTCTCCCGCTTCATCGAGCTCCACTGCCCGTTTCCACGCGGCGATCCGGGGTTGGAGCTCGTCCTCACGAAAGAGATCGAGCCATAGATCGCCCAGGAACAGGCTCTGGAGCCCATCTTCCCACACCCGGTCCCGGTCCACGGCCAGGAATTGGACCAGCCCCGGGTACTGCTCCAGGACCGCTTGCACTTCCGGGATCAGCTCGGTACCATCCTCTGTGAACGCGTCGTCTGTGCCTCGGGTCGCCCCTGTCAGGGCGAAACCGGCTGCGAGGCTGCGCTGCCCCAGGGCAATGATCACCCCGACCGTCGCCCATGCCCTCACATTGTCCTTTTGCTCCAAAAAGTCGAGCACGAGGCCGGTCCTCGCGGCCTGTTCCCGCTCTCCTTCCTCAAGCAGGCGCTCGCGCAGCGCGTCGAGCGCGTCGAGGATCTCTTTCCTGGTCCCCTCGTCGAGCATCTCCGAGATGGCCCGGGTCAGAAAATCGAGATGTTTTTCCGACCGTTCGTCTTCCTCGAGCGCCCGGAACGAGTCGGGGTCGAAACCGGCAGCCGTCGCCGCCTCGGCGTATCGGCCGGTAAGGTGCACGGGCGACAGGTAGATCGCCTCGAACTCGGGCTCTTCGATCATCCAATCGCTGTCGAGCAGCGCCGACAGGTAGGCGCTCATGTCCGCTTCCGCGTTTGACGTTCTACCGAACCCGGCCAGGAGGGTGCGCGCATCCGCCACCACGCGCTCCTGCTCCGGCTCGAGCGGCGGCAGGTCCGGCTCGGGCGGCTCCCAGCCTGTCTCCTGGCGCTTGACGTCCATCGCGCGCCGCCGCTCCTCTTTTAGCTCTGTTTTTGTTTTCTTTTTCCTGGCCATGCTCTCTCTACGTGCCCCGTGCTTCGATCAGCATCTGCACCGGCCCCGCCGGCCGCAGGGTCCCCAACCACGCCGGCTCCACCGTCGCGCCCGGCGCCAGCCGCAGCCGGAACCGCTGCG
>DATHUZ010000019.1:0-8753 GCA_035461725.1 Anaerolineae bacterium | reverse complement strand
GGCGCGGGCGGCGACGAGCGCGGCGAGCGCCGCCAGGCCCGGCCAGAGCACCCACGCCGCCACCGTGGCGGCGAGGAGGGGTGCCCACGCACCGGGCGCCGGCAGGCCATCGCGGCCCAGCCCCAACTGCGCCTGCCCAAGCCAGAAAAAGAGGAGCGTGACCGCCCAACCGAGCAGGGTGCCGGCCGCCGCTGCCCCCGCGCCGAGCATCCCCGCCTCGATCAGCACCAGCCGCGCCACGTCGGGCCGCGCGGCGCCGAGGGCGCGCAGCAGGCCGATCTCCTCCCGGCGCTCGGCCACCGACGACAGGGTGGCGCTCACCACGCCGAGCAGCGCCACCAGCCCACTCAGGCCTGCCAGGATGCCTATTGCCAGGCGCGCCTGGCGAAAGGCATCCTGGAGCCGGCCCGCGGCCTCACGCAGTGACAGAAGTGTGCCCCCTTGTGTGCGCACGGCGCGGAGCAGCGCGCCGCGCACCTCGCCCGGGTCGACGCCCGGCCGGACCTTGACCATCGCCGCGTTCACCTCGTTGGCACCCAGGTACACCTCGCCATCGGCCAGGCTGAGGACACAAGTCGTGAACTCGCTGTCGCCAACGCCGGCCACGGTCAAGCCGACAGGACCACGCGCCGTCTCGAGCCGCACCACGTCGCCCGGCCCGGCACTCAGGCGGCGGGCGACGGCCGGCACCAGGAGCACCGCCGGGCCCTGGCGGAATGCGGCCAGCGCCTCGGGCCAGCTTCCCTGTTGAAAGCGAAACGCACCCATCCATGCGTATGCCTCGACGTCGAGCAGGATCGTCGGCTGGCCCGGAAACACCTCGAGCGCCGCCACGTCTGCCGTGGTGCCACGCATGATCCATGCACGGTCGCCGAGCGCCTCGATCGCCGCCAACAGCGCCGCGCTGAGCGGCGGCAGGCCGGAGGTATCCTGCCCGGCCAGCTCGCCGAGCGACAGCGCCGCCACATCGGGCAGCAGGAGATAGTCGCCGCCCGACAACCGGCCAAAGGCCGCCGCCAGCTCTTCGTCGAGCAGCGACAGGATGCCCACGCTGCCGAGGAACATGGTCAGCACCAGCGCCAGCGCGCTGGCGATGAGAACCGCGCGGCGCGGATCGCGTGCCAGGTTGCCGGCGGCGAGGGGCAGCAGGCCGGGCAGCACCCACAGGGTATCCGGCCCCAGGCGAGCGAGGCCGGGTACCCTGTGGGTGCTGCCTGTGCGGATGGTGGCGGCGGCCGGCGGGGTGCCAGGGTGCAGCGCCATCACGGGCGGCTGCCGGGCCGCCCGCACCACAGGCCCCAGCGCGCCGGCGACACTGCTGCCGGCCGCCAGGGCGATGGCGAGCGCAGCGCTCGCACCGGGAGGGGGCGGCGGGCCGGCGGCCGGCGCGCCAGCCGCCACCAGCTCGCTCCCGACCCGCGCCAACAGGAGGCCGAGCAGCACCCCCAGGCTGCCGCCCAGCAACCCGAGGAACAGCGCCTCGCCGGCCAGCAGGGCCACCACGTGGCCGCGCGCCGCGCCGACCGCGCGCAGCACGGCCACCCATCCTGCCCGGCCGGGTGCCGCCGACGCAAACGCGGCGTATGCGAGTGCCGTGCTGCCGAGCAGCACGAGGCCATCGACGAAAAGGAGAGCACCCAGGACCAGCCGCTGCCACAAGCCGGCATCGGGCTGTGGCGATGACGAGACCACATAGGCGGCACCCAGCGCCTCTTCGAGCGCCGCCCGCACCCGGCGGGCGGAAGCACCCGCCGCCAGGCGCACCTCGAGGACCGTGACGGCGTCGTCCACGCCGGCGAGCGCGGCGACCGCCTCGCGCGGGGCATAGAGAACCGGCCCCTGCTGGGCCGACCGCAGGTCGCGCACCTCTACCAGGCCGACCACCGACAGGGCCGTCTCTGCAGCGGCCAACGTGACCGTGACCGCGTCGCCGGGGCGCACCTGCCGCACAAAGGCCCAGGGGGAGAGGGCGATCAAGCCAGGCTGCAGAGCCGTGGGAAGGTCACCCGCGGCGAGGGTGATCTCGTGAAAGGCCAGGTAACCGGGCAGATCGACGCCGGCGAGCGACAGGCTGTCGACGGCACCGCCGGCGGTGCCCACCATCGCGGCCCGGCGCAGCACCGGCTGCGCGGCCGCGACGCCGGGCACGCGCACCACGCGCGAAACGACGTCCGCGGGCAGGTCATAGTCGGCATCGTAAGCGCTGGCGATCCAGAAATCGGCCGGCCGGCCGGCCAGGGGTGCCGGCTGTTCGGCCGTGCGGCGGAGCAGCCCGCCAATGCCACCCGTGGCGACGAACAGGCCGGCGGCGAGCGCCAGGGCGAGCAGCGACAGGAGCGAGCGGGTGCGGTGATGCCACAGCTCGTGCAACGCGAGCCGGACAAAATCGAGCGCGATCACTCCAGGATCACGAGGTAGATGACACCGTCCAGGCGCTCGGGCGTCAGAGCCAGGCCAAAGCCGATCCCGTCCAAGCCACCGATCATGGCATACAGCGAGTCGTCAACATCCTGATCGGCCGGCACATTGGCGCCCACGAGTTCGAGGAAAGGCTCGCCATTCAGATAGGCGACGTAGAACGGTTCATCCGGCAGCGCATCGACGAACACCTGGTAGGCGTGCTGCGTCACGAGTCCACGATTCTCACGCTGCGCGGCGAGGCCGCCGGCGATCGCCTCGGGCGAGGAGCCAAGGTAGAAGGTGCCGCCGTCGAATCCGTAGGCCGGGCTGTAGCCACTGATCTCGAGGCCCACCTGGCGACGGATGGGGATACCTTCCACAAGACCGTCCGCCAAGACGCCACCTGCTTCCTGCCATGCCACCTCAAGCGCGTCAGCCTGCAAGCGGGCCGTGTCGGGGCTCGTGGCCAGAAACTGCAGCGCCGGCACGCCACTGAACACGGGCTGTCCGGGCGGCGGCGGCGTGATCGCCGCCGCAAAGGCACCTGACAGTGGACCCCCCGGCGCGACGAGCGGATCCAGCAGGCCCGCGCCAAAGGCGTCCACGAGATCCTGCATGTTGAACGTGGAGCGCATCCACGGCCAGATGGTGGCCACGTCGTGGCTCGCGAGCGCCAGCGCAGTGTCGGCCGGGAGAGCGGTCCACGCGGCGGCATCCACCGGCGGCAGGGCAAAGAGCGGCTGGAATGCCGGCACGTCCGCCGCGCCGGGGGCAAAAGTGCCGTCGAGGTAGATGCGCACGCCTTTGTCTTCCGGCACGCCGGCCAGCATGATGGCATCCAGATAGTAGGTCAGGGCGGAGAGAGGGTCGTCGCCACTGGATGGTGGTGGCGGGCCGGCCGCGCCTTGCCCCAGAACCGTGCCCGACGCGGCGATGAGCCCGTCAGGCAGGCGGCTGTGCAGCACCTGCCACGTCGGCAGGGCAGCCAGCGTGTCCGAGGTGGGTACCGACAGCAGCGCTTCCAGCTTGTGGAACCAGACCGAGCTGGTGCTATAGGTCAGGAATGCCAGGCCGCCGGCCGCGGTCCACGCCAGGTGCATGGTCTCACCGCTGCTTTCCATGAACTCGCCATAGTAGAGCGTGCGGCCGTCGAACGATTTCCGCTCCCAGGCGGACTCGTCGCCCAGGTTGCGGATGAGCGCCTCGCGCGCGTCGCGCTCGCTCGACACCTCGAGAATAACGTACTGCGCTCCATTCCACCACCCGGTCACCGCCGGGCCCTCGATCACGTCCATCAGGCCCAGTGCTTCGACCTTGAACTGCCCCAACATTGAATTCTGGCCAGCGGGGCGTCCGAACACATAGTTGAGCAGCATCTCGCCGGACACGTCGGCGCCCAACCGGCTGCGCAGTTGGTTCCAGCGCTCGGCGACCTCACCCTCCGGCTTCAGGTCGAAAAAGAGCGGGAACTCGACGCCCGCCGGCACATAGTGTGCCAGGCGGTCAAACTCGGCCGCCACGTCGCGGGCCGGCTGCCGGCCAAACGACAGGCCACAGCCGCCAAGGGTGGAAACGAGGATCAGGATCGCGGCGAACCCTCGAGCCGACCGTTTCATTGCGCACCTCCGAAAGCGAGCGAAGAAAGTATAACATACTTAGGTATCGTTGTCAAGGCAGCAGCGGCGTGCGCGCGGCGTGCGTAGAGAAAGCGTCGGCTTCTCGTCTGCATCTCCCCTTGACAGGCTCGCGGACGCGTGTTATACTACGTACCTAAGATACTAACCTAACAACCTGAGGCATGAGCGCGCAGGGGAAAGGAGCGCGGATGAGCATACGCGAGCAGATGCGCAAGGGCACCACGAACGTCATCCTCCTCAATTTGCTGGCCGAGGCCGGCCGGCCGATGTACGGCTACGAGATCATTCAGGAGCTCGAGGCGCGGAGCGATGGCTTTTTCGAGTTCAAGCAGGGCCTGGTCTATCCACGCCTGCACGAGCTGGAGCGCGAGGGGTTCCTGCGCGCCGAATGGCAGGGCGAGGAGGGCAGCCGGCGCCGGAAATTCTATACGATCACCGACGAGGGCCGGCGCCGCCTCGAAAAAGAGCTACAAGGGTGGCAGGCGCTCACGCGCGACGTCAACCGGCTGCTGGGGGTCGAGACGTCGTGACCGAGATCGACGCCATGCTGGCACGCATCGCGGCCGGCCTCGACCTGGATGCGGAGACCGAGCACGAGGTGCTGTGCGAGATCCGCGACCACCTGGAAGCGGCGGCCGACGGCGCGCGCGCTGCCGGGCTCGACGAGGACGCCGCACTCGCCCGCGCGGCTGCCTGCTTTGGCCTCGAGGAAGAGGTGGCGCGCGAGCTGCGGGCGGTGCACGCCGGGTGGGGCACGGCCGACGCGGTGATCGCAGCGGGGCTGCCCGTCGCCTGCGCGCTGGTGCTGCGCTGGCTGGCGTTTGCCCCCGACGGCACGGCGCTCGGCTGGCCCCAGCTCCTGAGCCGGCCGGCATTCTGGATCGTGGCGTGCGCCGCGCTGCTGCTGCCCGTGCTCAAATTCGAGCGCCGGCGCTACGCGCTGGCCGCCTGGGTGGTGTTCTGGGGGCTCACCGTGCTCTTTGTCGCGCTTCCCGCGGCGAGGTGGTAGGCCGGCGAGCCACTTGTGGTATTCTTGCTCGGCGCCCGATTGCTGGGCGCGTTTTTTCCCTGGTTCGACAGAGCCTGCTCGCACAAGCACATTCAGGTCAAAGGAGGCAACAGACGCATGAAGCAATCGTCGGCGATGGACAGCGTGATCGGCAGGCCGCAAACAGAGCGGCACGGCGGAGGGATGGCAGACCTGGCCGTGATCGAGACGATCCTGCGCAACCGCCACCACTTTTTCATCGAGATCCGCGACGGGGTGGGGCTGAACGAAAAGATGCGCGCGATGCTAATCTCGAGCATCCTTTTCCTGGCGCTCTATGGCGCCGTGCTCGGCTCGACACACAGCCTGTGGCAGACGCTCAGCTCGGCGTTCAAGCTGCCCCTGCTCTTTCTGGCGACACTGCTCGTCTGCTCACCCACACTCTACTTTTTCAACGTCCTCTTTGGCTCGAACCAGAGCCTGAGCCAGAACGTGGCGCTGATCCTGACGGCGATCACGGTTACCGCCGTGCTGCTGCTCAGCTTTGCGCCGATCGTCGTCTTTTTTCTGCTGACGACGGCCGGGTACCAGTTCTTCAAGCTCATGAACGTCGCCATCTTTTCCATCTGTGGCATCGTCGGCGTGATCTTTCTCAACCACGGCATGCGCATCGTCTCCAGCGGTGGCAGAGAGGGCGCTACCGCGCGCCGCTGGGTGATGTGGCTGTGGGTGCTCGTCTATGCCTTTGTCGGCAGCCAGATGGCCTGGACCCTCCGCCCCTTCATCGGCGCGCCGAGCATGGAGTTCGAGCTCTTTCGCCAGCTCGGCGGCAACTTTTACACCAACGTCTTTACCAGCATCGGCGAGATCCTCGGGTTCCTAGTAGTCAGGTAGGAGAAAAAGATGAGCGATCGAACACCGGAAGAGAGTACGTCGACGACTGACCAGATCCTCGATCTCCTGCTCGATGCCCTGGTCGAGCGGCAGAGAGCGCGCCACACTGCGCCGGCACCGCGCGCCGGGACCACCGGCAGTGCCTGGCGCGCGCCCGCGATCGAAGAACGCGTGAACACCGAGCGGCACGTGGAGCCCGTGGAGACAAAACCCGCCCCGGTCCCCGTCCCGCGACCCGAGCCGCCGGCAGCCGAGCAGCGGCGGAGCGTTCCAGAACACGCCGGCCCGGCGAGCCATGCGATGCATGTGGCGCCCCGGCCCGTCCCGGCACGCGAGCCGGCCCCGGGCGACGAAGGCTGGGAGCCGCCCGCGCGGCTGCCGAGCATCAACATGGGCAAGATGCTCCTGCGCCTGGTCATCCTCGTCGCCGTGCTGATCGCCCTCGTCAACGTGCCGGTGAACAAGTACGGCACCAGCCTGGCGCGCATCCTGCCCGAGTCACAGGCGCTCGTCATCCGCGACGGCCTGGTGCTGAAAGGCAGCGGCCCCGAGATCTATATCCTCGACAACGACCGTCTGCGCTGGATCAGCAGCCTCGACGCGTTCGAGCACCTGGGCCTGACGTGGGAGGACGTGCACCTGGTGGAGGACAGCTTCCTGGAGAAATTCCAGGAGGGGCTGGCGCTGCACGTGCTGCTCAAGTGTGGGAGCAGTCCACACATCTACCGGCTCGAGAACGAGCAGAAGCGGTGGATCCGCGACATCGACGCGTTTACAGCCGAGGGACACGTCTGGGAAGACGTGCGCTTTGTGTCGTGCAAGTACCTGCGCGACCTGCCGGCCGGGCCGTCTATTCCCGAGGATGCGGGGCCGGCGCCGGAGCCGTAGATTCACCGGATCATAGTTCTACTGTTCGATGAAGCAATCGGCTTTTTGGCTTGAGTATCGGATATGCAGACAAACCAATGCCCACAACGTACAGTACGCTCTGAACCACGTTCACCTGCCAGCGCGCGTTGCCGATGGGTGCGGAGGCAATAAACGCCATTACTTCCACAAAGCCGATCACGAACAGCAACACCCAGAAGGCCGATTTTTGACCGGCGATCAGGTTTTTGCGGATGAGCGGCCATGTTAGCACCGAGATAACAAGCGAGCAAGAGTTGTACAGGATCGTAAAACAGTTGAACGCTGCAATGGTCTTGGCACTAAGGCTGGCAATTTCAGCTTCTGAAAAAGAAGCCACTTGCAGAATTGGGGAGTCCTCTTTGAGAACGATGACATAGCACAATATGATAAAGGCAAGTATAAAGTTGATGACGCACCATATTGAAAGAACGATCGGGCCTTTTTTTAGCATTTTGCTATCTCCTTATGATGTGTTGTGTCCGCTGTCAAAGGTCTATTCCACGAGCATTACCATGTAGCTGAGCGGGGAAAGGGAGGGTTTTCAGCCCTCCCTCTCCCTTATAGTGCGAATCTATGCCGCGCTCAAAAGCTCGTTCTTCGCTGGTTTTACAGCCCCGGAAGCAACCGTTGGCGCATTGATCCCCTTTGCGATCAGCCAGACTGCCAAAACCATTTCTTGCAGGAGTATCGGCACATTGACAACAACCTGGATTATCCCAAAACCAGGGATGAGATGGAACATCACCAACAGACAGCTGATGATGCTAAATATGACTCCAACCAGACCCCAAACTGTTAGCCATCGGGGGATGAGTCTGAATTGATAGAAGACGGAATAGTACATCAGGGCGCCGATGCTCCAAGTCAACAGCGTGGCCACATTGAGCAACCAATCGGCTCCTGCCTTGATCAGTACATCTGCGGTATGAAAGTACGACGCCGCCGGAGCCCCAGCTTTCACGAATTCCTGGCTTAGCGCCAATAGGGCAACATAGCCAAGTGCGCCAACAACACCAACCACTCCCTCGATAATCCTGAAGCCAACCGCGCCAATCGCCAGGCCTTCGTTGTACTTCTTCAGGATCGGATACAGCGCAAGGCCGATACCGGCACAGGCAACACCCATGATGAATTTGAGCAGCGTGGCGATGATCATCCGGACTTCATTTGTGGCAATCATAGTCAGATGATCCGGAGCATTCAGAATGTTTCCCAGCACTGGCAGCATCAGTAGGCCCGAGACCGTCCCGATGATGAATAGCACGCCCACAAGTGCCGCGTTCGTGCTGTTTGTCCCACGGGGACTTTCTTTGGTCGTATTCATTTTTCCCTCCTCGGTTTGATTAATGTGGGGAGGGTTTCAGGGAGGGCCTCGGCCCTCCCTGAAACCCCATAGTCCCTATCTATGCCGCGCTCAACAGCTCGGTAGGTTCCGTTTTCGCAGACCTAGAAGTACTTACAGACGGATGGAATCCTTTAGCGATCAGCCACACCGCAAGAACCATTTCCTGCAGAAAAATGGGAAACGCCAGGGGAATGTAGCTGGTAATACGGTTACCGCTGAACAAGGACAGCACGCACGCGACCATCATCAGGACGATCGCAACAATCCCCCAGCCTGACAGCCATCGGGGAATGAGCCGTGATTGGAAGAACAGGTAGTAGTACATAAATGCACCCAGGCTGAAGGCAAAGACCCCTGCCAGAGCGGCCTGTTGGTGTATGCTCAGCAACAGATCGCCGATCGCCTGAAGCGACGTGCGATCGGCAGAGACTGCTGACGTGAATTGCTGGCTCAGCGTCAACAGGGACAGCAGGCACACGACGCCGACCGTGTAAAAGACCGTTTCGATGGTCCTGAAGATGACGGATCCGAGGGCCAGGCCCGCATTCCACTTCTTCAAGACCGGATACATCACGATGGC
>DATHUZ010000018.1:0-4570 GCA_035461725.1 Anaerolineae bacterium | reverse complement strand
ATTCCGGAAGCGTGATGGTGAGCCTTGCCCCCCCCTCGGGGTCGTTCGCCGCCGTGATGGTCCCACCATGCTGTTGAATAATGCTGTAACTGATGGCGAGGCCAAGGCCGGTGCCACTCTCTTTCGTCGTCTGAAACGGCTCGAATAACCGCGCCAGCACCTCGGGCGGAAACCCGGGGCCACTGTCCCAAAAATCGACGAGCACCTTGTCGCCGGCAGCACGGGCCGAGATGTGCACATTGCCCCCCCCGGGCAGTGCCTCCATCGAGTTCAGCAGCAGGTTGAGAAAGACCTGGGCGAGCTGGTCGCGTGACGCGCGCACGAGCGGTAGGTCGTCAGGCAGGTCGGCGTGGAAGGCGATGCGACTGTGCTGGAGCTGTTTTTCTGCCAGCGTGAATGCATAGTGGACCACGTCGGCCGCGGACACGGGTTGGCGCTCTGTGCGCATCGGCCGGGCAAAGTCGAGCACCCTGCCGGTGATCGCCATCAAGCGCTCGATCTCTTGCCGCACCGCTTCCAGGTAGTCCAGGCGCTCCTCTTCTTCCAGTGGAAAGTCGAGCGCGAGCTCCAGGCTGCTTCCCACCGACTGCAGCGGGTTGTTGATCTCGTGTGCCAGCGCGGCGGCGAGGTGGCCCATGGCTGCCAGGCGCTCGGTGCGCAGCAGCACTTGCTCCACCTGCTTGCGCTCGGTGATGTCGCGCGCGATCGCCAACACGGCGGGGCGCCCCTCGTACTCGATGAGCCGGCTGCTCAGTTCTGTAGGAATCGTCGCACCATCGCTGCGAATGTGAATCGTCTCGTAAAAATGATGACCGTATCGCTGCAGCTCGTCGATGCGCGCCGGAAGCTGCGCCGCGTACTCGGGCGGCTCGATGTCCGCCGGTGTCCTCGACAGCAGCTCCTGCAGGCTAAACCCAAGACGCTGGCATGCGACGCGGTTGGCGGCAAGAAAGCAGCCCGACCCGGTTTCTGTTGAAACAGAGAGAGCGTGGATAAAGATCGCGTCGCCTGCACTTTCAAACAGCGTGCGATAGCGCGCTTCCGACTGGCGGAGCGCCTCTTCCATCCGCCGCCGCGCACTGATGTCGGTGACAAACAGGGTGGCCCCCGCAAAGCTGCCATCCTCGCCATAGTGAGGCAGCGTCGACAGGATGGCATACACGTCAGTGCCGCTGGCATCTCTTAACACGCAATCCTGCACGTCTCCCTGCCGCCCGTTCAACGGCACCCGCTCGGCCAGGAGGGGAAAAGCGGAAGGATAGCTGCGGGAAAAAAAGTCGTACAGGCGGCGCCCGACGAGCTCACTGGCACGCTCGTAGCCAAGGATGCCGGCCAGTCGTTCATTGGCGAAAACCGTCACACCCTGCCGGTCGATCTCCCACACCCCGGCGTGCGACTGGTCGACGAAACGACGATAGCGCGCCTCCGAGCGGCGCAGTGCATCTTCGGCATGCTGGCGCTCGGTGATGTCGAGCGCGGTAAAGACGACAGAGCTTTCGCCACCGGCGGCAAACGCCTCGGGGTCACGCGGTGCAGAGCTGAGCAGGACGTGCACCAGGCGCCCGTCGGCGTGCCGAAAGCGCGTTTCGACGCTGCCAACCCCATGCGCCTCGATCATGGCATACTTTTCGCGGCCGACGCGCTCGAACTCGTCGTCGTCGGGATAGAGGATACGTGCGCTCTGGCCAGCGAGCTGCTCGGCGCTCCAGCCCACCATGTGCTCCAGCGCTTCATTCGTCCACTCAAAGACCCGCCGTCTGACCATGCCGATGCCGATGGGCGCCGCCCGAAAGATGCTGCGCAGCGCGGCCTCACTCTCGCGCAGCGATTTTTCCGCGCGCTGCCGCTCCGCCAGCTCGCGCAGCACAGCCTGCTCTGCCAGGCGGCGCTCGGCGATTTCCGCCTGCGCCTGGCCGTAGAGGCGAGCGTTGTCGACGGCGATCGAAGCCAGCTCGGCAAACTGGCCGAGGAGCGCCAGCTCTTCGAACTGAAAGCGGCCGGGCCGGGCCGGCGCGATCAGAACCAGGACGCCGACGATGTGCGCTTCCGAAACGAGCGGCACACCGGCAGCATAGACAGCCGGGCCCATCCGTCGCACGCCGGCGGCGAGGGCCGCGGGCATCGATTCAGGCGACTGGAGCGCCAGATCCTCGACGATCGAGCGCCCCCCTTCCCACACGCGGCCGGCCACAGCGCAGCCATACACAACCAGGTCCCCCGTGTGACGCGAGTAGGCCCCGCGCCCTACGTGGATGCGCATTTCGGTGCCTTCTGCCTCGACCAGCGACACAAAGCCGTGCGGTGCGCCGACCAGCGTGGCTGCGCGGTTGAGGATCGTGTGCAGGATCGAGTCGAGGGGGCGCCGGGCAATCAAGCTGAGTGCGGTTTCGTGCAGCGCCGCGAGATACTCTGTCTGGCGCGCCTGCTCGGCCTCGCGCTGGCGCTGTTCGGTGACGTCCCGCAGCGTGCAGACGACGAGGTGCAGTTTGCCGTCCGCATCTGGCAGTGGGTAGGCCCAGCATTGATAGAACCCACCGAGCGCCGATACCTGGTGCGCGCCACTCGCCCTACCCCCGCTGCTCGCAGCGCGCAGCACCGGACAGTTGTGAGGGAACGCGTCGCAGCCATCCAACAGGCTGGCATAGTAACGCCCCGACAACGACTCGGGAGCTACACCTAACCAGCCGGCAAACGTCTGGTTCACGTGCACGACGCGCAGATCGGAATCCAGCAGCACGATCGCGTCGGTCATGGCGTCGCAGATCGCCTGCCACAAAGATGGACTGCTGTCATGGTCGGCTGCCATCGCCTGCACGCTCACCCTCACCCTGGCCCCGCGCTGCCCTCGAGGCGTGATCGATCTACCACACGCATTATACCATCGGACTGCAGCCAGGGCAAGCGGCTCTCCAGTGCCTCACTTACTGATTCCTGCTGGCCCTTTTGACCTTGATCTGTCTCGACGCGGCGATTTGCCCATCGGCAAAACCATAGAGCGACAGATGAAGCACGTCCCCACCCTCGGGCATGGGTGGGACGTCGAGGATGATGGATTGCTCGCCGTCGACGACGTCGAGAGAGCCGTGCGGCCTGGCACCGAGGTAGATATCGAGGCGCGACAGGTTGCGGGTGGTGACCCGCCCGGCCAACGTCGCACCCGTCACCCCATCGACGACGAGGCTGAGCTCGTACGACGGCAGGCTGGTCAGGATCGCGGCGGCGTGGTCCATCAGGTCGGCGTTGCCTTCTAGCAGGTCCCGCCGCGTCAGCAGGTGGCGCTGATCGGGCAGCACGCCCAGGTCCTCGACGGGGATGCCACTCCGCTCGCCGACGCGCAGCGTGCGGCGGATGGCAACGCGCATGCCGGCACCGTGGGGCAGCGGCTGGAAGGGCGAATCGGGCCGGGAGGTGTAGGGGTCGGCGGGGTCATTCATCAGTGCGCGCAGCAGGTCGTGGGTCCAGACGTTGGCCCCCCCGGCACCCGTGTTACCGCCAACGCCCAGGATCGGGCCGATGCCATGATCCTGAAAGCCCGCCGCGAAAATGTCGGTCGCACTGTAGCAGAGCGCGTCGGTGATGAGCACCACCGGGCCACAGTAGTGCTGACCTACCGTGTTGCACGACGCCGGCGACGTGATGGGAAATCCCCGCGAATAGGTCGCGCCCGTCTGTACCGCCGGCGCGATCGACTCGATCCAGGGGCGGAGATCCAGGTCGGGGAGCAGGCGCGATGGAGCATGGCGCCGGCAGAGGTCGAGGGTGAGCGGGGTGTTGACAAACTGCGCCTGCTGCGGTTCCACGTAGCGGGGCGTCATCACCTGCAGCAGTCGCTCGGCGGCATAGATCAGCCCGCCGCCATTGCCGCGCACGTCGAGGATCAGGCCATGCTGCGGCAGTTGGGCGACGAGGCGGACAAACTCGGCCACAAAGGCACCCGCGTCGGGCACGTTAAACGTAAAGATACGGATGTGCCCATAGGTGCCGTACGGCGTATCCACCATGCGCGCCCGAAAGACCGTGGGCATTGTCGTCGCCAGGCCGCCGGGTGGTGCCGCGCGCACCACTTCGTCGGCAGCGACCCGCTGCTCGGCAGCGACCGCCTGCGGCGCATAGAGCACCTTCTTGATCTGGTGGATCGCGTCAGTCTGCAAGTCGTAGCCCAGCATCGCCGCGCCTGGGCTGGGGGCATCCGGATCGATCGTCGCCGGCGAGGCGGCCGGTGAAAAGACCAGCCACCGCTGGTGCATCTCCAGGTCCTCCCCCTCAGGCGTCCGGTAACCGATGACGACCCATTCCTCATCTGGCGGCAAAAGACGCACCAGGGGCCGGACGGTGAGCGAGTCGAGGGCGCGGGCGTGCCGCGCGTCGGGATTGCCCCCTGCCTGGCGCACCCCGTTTAGTTCCACCGCGCGCCGGATGGGGATCCCGTTCCAGTAGCGCACCTCCACCCCGGCGGTGAACGTGGCGGGGCCGGCGTCGCCCACCACCTTGGACACGACATAGTGCGGCTCGCCGCCCTCGTAATACTCCTCGATCATGAAGGGCAGAAACGCCGTCTTGTCACGAAAGG
>DATHUZ010000017.1:0-5440 GCA_035461725.1 Anaerolineae bacterium | reverse complement strand
CACCAATCTACGCTATATGCATGCCAACGAGTTCGAAAAGGCTGAGGCCAAGCTCAAGGCAGAGTATGGCAAGACGTGGGACGAGATGTTCCCACCGGCCGAGTATTACCACCTTACCCACTCGACGATGCCCAAGGCCGGCATGCTGCTGGTCGAGTCGATCGTGGGGCAGATCGACGAGCTGAAGGGCCAGCGGGCGTGGATCATGGTCATGCCGATCCCGCTCGCCGAAGCCGAGGCGGCGTGGTCGCGCGTGGTGGCGATGCAGGCGCCGGAGGGGATGAGCGACGAGGCGTTCTATCAGATGATGGAATCGGCGCAGATGCTCGACCTGACCCTGCCCTTCAGCGTTCTGACGCCGCAGTGGGCCAACTATGAGCCGCTGTCGATCAAATACATCAAGCGCGTCGGCGGGCAGTACTTTGGCCTGGGGCGCAACAGCTCGATCTGCAAGGCGAGCTTTCACCTGGCGTCGCACATGGACGGCGAAAAGCACTTTTATCCGAACGGGCGGACGATCGGCGAGGTGCCGCTGCAAGAGTGGGTGGGCCCCGGCGTCATCGCCGACATCTCGCACCTGGTGAGCGACGTCAGTGTCTATACGCCCGAGATGATCGAGTCGGTCGTCGACGTGCGTGAGGGCGATATTTTGATCACCAAGACGGGCTGGCACAAGTATGGCTGGAACAGCCCCGATTCGGACGAGTTCCGCTACATGATCCGCCACCCCGGGCCCTCGCCCGACTTTTCCCGGTGGTGCATCGAGAAAAAGCTCAGGTGGCTGGCCGTCGACGCGGTGAGCCAGGACCATCCGATGAACACCATCCAGCGCATCTGGCACCCCAAGACATTCGCGGAGGCGAACCAGAAGCTGATTGACTCGTTCGGCAAGGACTGGGACGAGATGTACCCGCTCGACTCTTTCTACCAGGATACGCACCTGAATCTCTTTCCGAAAAAGATCGTCCACGCCGAGAACCTCGGCGGCGACATTGCTGCAGCCCCCAGCGGGCGCTACTACGTCGGCTGCTACCTCCAGAAGGGCATGGAGTGCGCGTCAATGTGGGGGCGGTTCGTAGCGTGGAGAGAGGGGTAGTTGATTCTCGTTACGGGAGCAGCCGGCAAAACCGGACGCGCCGTCATCCGCGCCCTCGCCGCAAGGGGCGCCGATGTGCGGGCGCTGATCCACCGGCCCGAGCGGGCGGAGGCCCTGCTGGCGCACGGAGCGCGCGAGGTTGCGGTGGGCGACCTGCTCGACGGCGGCGCCGTGCGCGAGGCGATGGCCGGCGTCCGGGCAGTGTATCACATCTGCCCGAACGTCCACGCCGACGAGGTTGAGATCGGCGCAAATGTCGTCGAGGCAGCCCGCGACGCGGGGGTGGAGCACCTGGTCTACCACTCGGTGCTCCACCCACAGGTAGAGGCCATGCCGCACCACTGGCTGAAAATGCGCGTGGAGGAGCGGCTGTTCGGGTCAGGGTTGGAGTATACGATCTTGCAGCCGTGCCCGTACAGCCAGAACGTCCTGGGGCAGTGGGAGAGGATCGTGAACGAGGGAGTGTACGCAGTGCCCTACAGCGTGGATGCGCGCCTGAGCTTGGTCGACCTGGAGGACGTGGCGGCGGTAGCGGCAGTGGTATTGACGCAGCCGGGGCACGTGGGGGCGACTTATGAGTTGGCAGGGCCGGAGGCGCCGACGCAGGTTCAGGTCGCAGGGACACTGGGGCGCGTGCTCGGGCGGGACGTCGAAGCACGGCAGATAACGCGCGAGGATTGGGTGCGGCAGGTGCACGCTACTGGAATGGGCGACTATGCCGTGGCGGTCCTGCTCCAGATGTTCCGCTACTACGACCGCCACGGCTTGTGGGGTAACCCAAACGTGCTCGCCTGGCTGCTAAGCCGCCCGCCGGCGACGTTCGAGGAGTTTGTGACGCGTACAGTGACGACAGACCTTTAGGGTTTTCGAAAACCCTAAAGGTCTGGGCGGTGGAGGAGGAATATGCCGTCTGAGCTGGAGAGTTACCTGGAGCGGATCGAGGACTTGCGGGGGCAGGCGCAGGCACTGGTGGCCGGCCTGCCGGGCGAAGCGTTGAACTGGCGGCCGCTGCCGGCGGATGTGGGCGAGGTGAACTCGCTGGCCGTGCTGGCGGCGCACGTCGCAGGGTCGGAGCATTTCTGGATCGCGGAGGTCATCGGCCAGGGACCCGCCACGCGCAACAGGGATGCCGAGTTCTTGACGATGGCCGTCGGCGCCGCCGAGCTGGTGAGCCTGCTCGACGAGGTGGGTGCCGAGACGCGCCACGTGCTCGCCGCCCTGACCGCGGATGACCTCGAGGGCGTCCGCACGGTGCGCGGCCATGACGTGCCCGTCCGTTGGTGCATCCTGCACGTCGTCGATCACACGTCCCTGCACCTGGGCCATATGCAGCTCACACTGCAGTTGTGGAACGGCGGGCAGGGGGTGGAATCGCCGTTTTGGTACGAAAGGCTAAAGGGGAGGTATTAGGTATTGGATATTGTATAATGCACCGATGCCCATAATACCGGGTACCCAATATCTCGGACCCAATATCCGTCATCTGAAGAGGAGGTAGACACGACATGAAACCAGCTCCTTTTGAGTACTATGCGCCGACCACTGTCGACGAAGCGGTGAGGCGGCTCGCGGAGCATGGGTGGAGCGCCAAGGTGCTGGCAGGCGGGCAGAGTCTCATCCCGATGATGAACTTTCGCCTCGCCCAGCCAGGCGTAATGGTGGATCTGAACAACGTATCCGAGTTGTTCTATATCAAGCCTGGCACCGACGGCGGGGTGCGGATCGGGGCGATGACGCGCCAGCGCACAGTGGAGAAGGATCCGCTGGTGGCCGAGCGCGCACCGATGGTGCACGCCGCCATGCCCAAGATCGCCTATCCTCAGATCCGCAACCGCGGCACCTTTGGCGGCAGCATCGCGCACGCCGACCCGTCGGGCGAGCTGCCGGCGGTGGCGGTGGCGCTCGACGGCCGCTTCAAGCTGCGCAGCAAGCGCGGCGAGCGATGGGTGGGCGCCGGTGACTTTTTCCTGGGGCTGTTCACCACGGCGCTCGACGTGGATGAGCTGCTCGTGGAGGTGGCGCTGCCACCGGTGCCGCCGCGCAGTGGCTGGTCGTTCATGGAAGTGGCGCGCCGCCACCACGATTTTGCCCTGGTCGGCGTGTGCGCGCTGGTGACGCTGAACAGCGGGGGGGCGTGCGACAGGGCAAAACTGGTCTACTTTAGCGTGGGCGAGGGCCCCGTGGTGGCTCACCAGGCGGCAGGACTGCTCGAAGGGCAGGCGCCTACTGCCGAGCTCATCCGCGCAGCCGCCGAGACGGCGAGCAAAGACGACGTCGACCCGCAGAGTGACATCAACGCTTCGGCCGATTACCGCCGGCACCTCGCTCGCGTGCTTGGCGAGCGTGCCTTGACCGAGGCCTTCGGCCGGGCGAGAGGGGGCGAGTGAGAAATGAACGACAGGCACACCATAACGGTCACGGTCAATGGCACGCCATACGAGCGTAGTGTCGAGCCGCGGCTGCTGCTCAGCGACTTTTTGCGCGAAGACCTCGGGCTGACCGGCACGCACACCGGCTGCGAGCACGGCGTGTGTGGTGCGTGCACCGTGCTGCTCGACGGCGTCTCGGTGCGTTCGTGTCTCATGTTTGCTGTGCAGGCCGACGGGCACGAGGTCAACACGGTCGAGTCCCTTGGCACACCCGACAACCTGCACCCGATCCAGGAAGCGTTCCGGGACGCGCACGGCTTGCAGTGTGGCTACTGCACGCCCGGCTTTTTGATGACGCTCGTGCCCTTCCTGGCCGAGAACCCGGACCCATCGGAAGCCGAGATCCGCGAGGGCATCTCGGGCAACCTCTGCCGGTGCACGGGCTATCAGCACATCGTCGACGCGGTCAAGCTGGCAGCGGAGAGGACGCGAGGATCGTAGATTCGTGGATTCCTAGATTCGTAGGACTCGAGCAGGTGATCACGGATTACCAAAGCCCGGATAACGAATCTACGAATCCCGGATAACGAATCCCGTCCTACCGTGTTATAAAACAGGAGTGAAATCGTGGCCGATAAATTTTTGGGAAAACGGATGACAAGAACCGAAGATCCACGGCTGCTGACCGGGCAGGCCCTCTTCGTCGAAGACGTTCAGATCCCGGGCATGCTGCACGCGGCGTTCTTGCGCAGCGACTATGCCCACGCGCGCCTGGTCAGCATCGACGCGTCGGCGGCCCGCGAGCGCGAGGGCGTGGTCGCGGTCTATACCGCCGAGGACATGGGCGACGGCTGGCGGCACGGGCTGCCCCTTGTCTCCCCTCCGGCGACGGTGGAGAACGTGACCTTCCACTCGCGCACCCAGGTGCCGCTCGTCAAGGACAAGGTGCGACACGCCGGCGAGCCGCTGGCGATGGTCCTCGCCGTCGACAGGTACGTGGCCGAGGATGCGGCCGAAGCGATCTGGGTAGAGATGGAGCCGCTCGATGCCGTGGTCGACATCGAGCACGCGCTCGATCCCGACGCGCCGCTGGTGCACGAGGATCTCGACTCGAACCTGGCTGCGCATCTCACCCAGGAAAAGGGCGATTATGCAGCAGCCGCGGCACAGGCCGACCTGGTTGTCAAGCGCCGCATCTTTATCGATCGGTGCGCGGCAGCGGCGATGGAGAACCGGGGCATCGTCGCGCACTGGGACGCCAGGGCCGAGCAGTTGACACTGTGGGATACTACGCAGGCACCCATCCCCCTGCGCAATGGCCTGGCGTCGATGTTTGGGCTGGCGTCCAACCAGGTGCGCGTGATCGCTCCCTTTGTGGGCGGCGCCTTTGGCCCCAAGATCATGATGTACTACCCCGAAGAGATGATGCTCGTATGGGCGACGATCGAGCTGGGGCGGCCGATCAAGTGGATCGAAGACCGGCGCGAGAACTTTTACGCGACCACCCAGGAGCGCGCGCAGGTGCACTATGCCGAGATGGCACTCAGCCAGGATGGGCGTATCCTTGGCATCAAGCACGAGTTCATCCACGACACGGGTGCCTACGACCCATACGGCCTGACCATACCACTCAACACCCAGAGCCACGCCATGGGTGCCTACGACGTCAAGAACTATTCTTCTGACCTGAAGGTGGTCTTTACCAACAAGACGATCGTCACCCCGGTGCGCGGCGCCGGGAGGCCGCAGGGCATCTTTGTCGCCGAGCGGTTGCTCGACATCGCAGCGCGCGAGCTTGGCATCGATCGCGTCGAGATCCGGCGCATGAACTTGATCCCATCCGACGCATTCCCGTACCACCACGGAATCATCGATCAGGCCTTTGCCGAGCTGATCTTTGATAGCGGCAACTATGAAGCGACGCTCGACAGGGCGGTGGCGCTGATCGATTACAAACGGTTCATCGAAGAGGAAC
>DATHUZ010000016.1:0-1952 GCA_035461725.1 Anaerolineae bacterium | reverse complement strand
GCCAGAACTTTTTGGTCGACCCTGCGGCCCTGGCGCGCATCGCCGCGGCAGCCGACCTGGCCCGGCAAGATACAGTGGTCGAGGTGGGCGCTGGCACCGGCGCGCTGACCCGGTTCCTGGCAGCAGAAGCCGGAAGAGTGATCGCTGTCGAGCTGGACGACAGGCTGGTCGAGCTGCTCCACGAGGAACTGGCCGGTCTCTCACACGTCGAGATCGTCCATGGCGATGCCCTCTCACTGCCGACGCTCGACCTGCCACACCTTGGCTACAAGCTTGTCGGGAACCTGCCCTACTATATCACCTCGGCCATCCTGCGCCACTTTCTCGAGGGCACACCGCGGCCGTCGCTCCTGGTCGTCACTCTGCAGCGTGAGGTGGCGGAGCGGATCGTAGCCGTCCCTGGCGACATGAGCTTGCTCGCTGTGAGCGTCCAGTTCTATGGTCGCGCCGAGATCGTGTCGCGCATCCCCGCCGGTGCCTTTTACCCCCGTCCCGACGTCGACTCGGCCGTGTTGCGTATAGATACCGCGCAAGGCCCTACCGTCGACCTGGGGGAGCTGAGCGAGACGTCGTTCTTTCGCGTGGTGCGTGCCGGCTTTGGTCAGAAGCGCAAGAAGCTGCGCAACTCGCTCAGTGCCGGGTTGGGGTTGGCGACACAGGAAGTGGAAGCGCGACTGGAAGCTGCTGGCGTCGCGGCCGACCGCCGCCCCGAGACCCTTAGCCTCGAAGAGTGGGCGGCGGTGGCCAAGAGCATGATACAGCACCCCCAGCAGGATTCGAACCTGCGACCGACGGCTTAGAAGGCCGCTGCTCTGTCCTCTGAGCTATGGGGGCAGGTGTGGATACGTACTGCGTACACGCGTGTAGGCAACCGCTCGTACACCTGGCCATATTTTAGCCATTGAAAGGCGGTTTGTCAACTGGCGGGCTGCCCATCGGCTAGCAGGCGATCCAGCCCACCCGCCGCCACCCAGGTGTTGAACGTCTCGAGATCGGGCAGGACCGCGCCAGACAGGTGGCGCACCACCCAATTGGCGCCGAGCGGTGAGATGGTCACGATGGCGGCCCCGGCGCGGAACGCCTGCCACATCTCGATCGCCGTGCCCATGCTGGCGTGAGGCGCATAGGCCACCAACACATCGGCTTCTGCCGCAAGCTCAGCCAGCGTGATCAGTGTCTCGCGCGCCATCTCATCGCCATAGTTGACGCCATCGGGGTGCAGCTCGTTCGGATCGACGATCTCGGCGTCCGGGTAGTGGGCCAGAATAGCGCGCGTGATGCTGTGGCGGTAGCTTTGATCGTCGATCAAGTGATCGAGACGCGAGCCCTGCATGATCCCTGCAATAAAAACCTGCATCGGCCTCCCTATCTCTCCTGCTCGATGGGCAGTGTAAAGTAAAAAGTGCTTCCCTTGCCCTCTTCACTCTCGACCCAGATGCGGCCGCCGTGGGCTTCCACCGCGAGCTTGCAATAGTGCAGCCCGATGCCCATCCCCTTGCGCCGCCCGCGCCAGCTTTCATCCGCACGCCGGAATTTGCCAAAGAGGGTCCCCTGCAGCGCCGGTGAGATACCCGGACCGGTATCTGCCACCGAGCAGACGATCCATGGTGTGCTCGACGAGTTGGACAGGTGCGCGCCTACCTCGACGCCCCCCTGGCACGGGGTATATTTTAGCGCGTTGTCGAGCAGGTTGCTGAACACGCGCCCGATCACCTCTTCATCCACCATCACCGGCGGCAGATCGAGGGCGAGGTCGCCCTCAATCGTTACGCCGACTCGTGTCGACGTCGACAGGTACTCTTCTATCACATTGTGGACAAGGCCGGATAGTGGAATCGGCTGGCGGTCGAGGGGCATCGTGCTGTCTTCCAGGCGGCGCAGCCAGAGGAGCGACTCGATGCGCGCATAGAGCCTGCGGCCACTCTCCAGGGCGATACGGAGCAGCTCGTCCG
>DATHUZ010000015.1:0-3045 GCA_035461725.1 Anaerolineae bacterium | reverse complement strand
TATACTCCCAGATGGGGTGGCGCGGGCTGCCGTGGACGAGGGTGAACTCACCCTCGATGAGCATCTCGGGCAGGGCCTCGAGGTAGGCGAGGTTGTCGGCGCTGAGCTGCTCCCGGTTCCAGAGGTTGGCCTCTCGAGCATCCGGGTTAAAGTCGCGCAGGTCCAGCTTGCCGAGCGTCGCCCAGTCATGGTTGCCGGCAATGCATACGTGATCGTGCGCGCGCAGCAGCTCAACACACTCGTTGGGGTTGGGGCCGTAGCCGACGACGTCACCCAGACACCATACCTGGTCGACAGTGCCGGCGTCATCGATCACGGCCTGGAACGCTTCCAGGTTGCTATGGATGTCGGACAGTACGAGACAGCGCATGAACGTCCTTCTGATCGTCGATATAACCAGCACATGATACCACACCTGAACGGTTGCGGTCAAATGGGCTGAAAGGGTAGAAGAATGGAAGAATGGAAGGCTGGAAGGTTGGTCCAACCTTCCAGCCTTCCATTCTTGCGCATTAGTGTGACGGGAACTGGCGAGCGAGCTCGAGCTTCAGGCGCATCTTGACGTCGTTATCGACAAAAAGGGCGCCGTGGTGCTGGCGCACAGGGTGAATCTCAGAGCCGGGGAGGATGGCACTTTTTTCCAGGATGCCATCGTCGCCGTTGGGTTGGAAGTTGTACGCAATGTCGCCGAACGAGCCGTCGGTGCGACGCTTCACAGAGACACCGGCGACGGTTTTGATGCCATAGCCAAAGATCGAGATGGCCGGGATGCTGGAGTGGGTACCGAGCTCGCGACGAAACTGCCTGGCGGCACGGAGCAGCGCCAGGTGCTCCTTCTCCGCCCAGCTCTCGTCCGTCAAAAAGTTGACGGGCTCGCCACGGCCGTCAACACCACAGGCATACGGCGGCAGGATCTGGTAGTAGGAGGGAAAGCTGGCCAGCACCCGCCGCAGCCTCTCGCCGAGCAGGCCAAAGGGGAGCAGGTTTGGGCTGGAAAGAACAAAGGTGAGCGCCTTGACCGTGCCCTGGTGCGGCCCCCCCATGAGCATGGCGCGCTCCACGCGCTCCTGGCCGCCGAGGCGCTCGACGTAGTAGCGGCTGACGAGGGTGCCGAGGCTGTGGGCGATCAGTGTCACCGGCTCGGGGTGGGGCAGGGCCTCGACGAACGCGGCCAGCTCGCGCGCCGAGGCGCGCACGTCCTGCCGCCAGTCGTAGGGAAACTCGAAAAAGTCGCGGCCACGCTGATAGCCCAGGTCTTCAACCAGGTAGTCGCCCAGCCGGTTGTACTGGTCCTGCTTGATCAGGTTTGGGACGATGACCACCTCATCGACGATCCCGCGCGCTTCTAACGGAGAGGGGTAACGAAAGAACTCGGGCTCGGTGAGGAACCTCTTGATGCTCGGCCACATGCGCTCGTTACCCTGCCACAGCTCCGAGCCCAACAGCCCCGGCACAAAGACGATAGGGCGGCGAGTGTGGAACATGGTGAACGCTTCATCCGCGCGGGTCATCGGCTCGGCGTCGGAGGCATCCTTGAACACGATCTGAGCACGGCCCACACGCACAACATCGCCCTCCTGCAGCGCACGTTCGTCTAGACGCTCACCCTGGAACCACGTGCCGTTCGTGCTTTTCAGGTCACGGACGATCCAGCCCTCTGCCCCGCGCTCAAAGCGGGCGTGGCGGCGCGAAAGCAGAGGGTGATCGATGGCGATCTCGTTGGCCTCGTCGCGGCCAATGGTAACGGTGTCAACACGGTTGTCGAGCACGATTTCCCACGTGTCGTTCTCGGTGTGGATTACCAGGCGCGGGACACCCGTTTCGTTGATCGACATGGGCAGGATCTCGCGGTCCATCGTGAGGTGTAGGTCGGCCTCGGTGTCGATGCGCGTCGCGTCCACGTCGTCGGACAGTGCGGCGAACTCGTAGCGGAGCTGGCTGCTGCCGACGCTTACCAGGTCGCCGGGGCGCAGCATGGTACGCTCAACGCCGCTGCCGTTTACGCGCGTGCCGTTGGAAGAGCCGAGGTCGACGATCTCGCAGCCGTCCGCCCCGCACGACAGCATGGCGTGGGCGCGCGACGCGCGTGTATCGGCGAGCACGATGTCGTTGGTCAGCGCGCGGCCGATGGTGATGTTCGCCTTGCTCAGTCCAAACTCGCGCTCGGGCGCGTCTTTTTGGATCAAGACAAGCTTACCAAAGCCTTCGCCCGTCATCCGTTCGACGCCTCCACATCGGGCAGGGGGAAGCAGGTGCCGCTGTCGGGCAGGTGCTCGTTGTCGGCGGTGGCCACGATGGCGCAGAGCTGCGTGGCGTTGGCCGGCCTGTCGGCCGTCGAATAACCACTGTAGGGCGAAGCGCCCCCGTGCGAGAACCGGGTACTGCCTTCCTGTCGCAGCTCTTCGACGGTCACCGTGTCAAAGTAAAAGTGGACGTGGGTGCCGGGCCAACTGGAGGTAAAACCGTAGGTGGCGTACTCGACGACGTAGCGATTGTCGGCGTCGAGGGTGATGCTCGTGATCTCGACCTGGAGCACGTCGGGCAGGTGGATGCAGTCACCGCTGTTGGGCACGACAGAATGGTTGGGGAAGGCGACGATGGCGCACAGCCCGGTCGCCCCTTCCGGGCGCTCGGCGGCGGTGTAATCGGCAAAGGGCGAGTCGCCGCCGTACGAGCGCCGGTTCGCCTCACCGCCGATGCCCACGTCCTCAGGCGAGTAGGTGTTAAAGTAAAAGTGGAGGTGGGTGCCGCCAGGATATTCGGGCTCGAACTCGTGCGGCCGATAGTCGACGACGTAGCTGCCGGCGTCGTCGAGGCTGATGCCTGTCAGCTCGACAGAGGGCAGGTCGGGCAGGGGGAAGCAGCTTTCGCTGCCCGGGATCACGCTGTGGTTGGGATTGGCCACCACGACACAGAGGCGGGCGGCTTCGGCCGGGCGGTCGGCACGCGTGTAGCCGGTGAACGGCGACCCCTCACCCCAGGAACGCCGGTTGGCCTCGCCGCCAATGCCCACGTCCTCGGGCGAGAAGGTGTTGAAGAAAAAGT
>DATHUZ010000014.1:0-7288 GCA_035461725.1 Anaerolineae bacterium | reverse complement strand
TCGCTCTCTGTCCTTGCGACCATAGCACTCCTTCCAGCTCCTGTAAGCGGCGTCCGATGTGCCGGCAAAGGTCACGTAGCGGCGACGTTCGCACGGCGCACGATCCACGCCAGGCCGGAGGCCATTCCGCCGGCGAGGGCGATCAGCAACACCAGTAACACTGTGGAGGCAGTACCCGCGACCAGCACGTCCGGTGTGACGTTGCCACCGCCGCCGGTGTCCACCGACACCAGGGCCATGCCCATGGACAGCCCGTTCCAGGCTGCGTGTATCATCACGCTGCCGGCATACAGCCCGATCGCGCGCAGCCAGCGCCCGGCAAGCACGTGGTGCCAGGCGAGGCCCATCAGCGCACCTGTGAAGCAGTGTAGCAGTGTGGCGCCGATGCGCAGCACGACGATCAGCGCCCAGCTATCCAGGCTGCCCAGGGTGTTGAATAACCCCTCCACGGTGGCAAACCCGGCACCGGCGGCCACACCCCACAGTATCGCCTGCGCCTGACCGGGTCGCCTGTAGGCCATGATCCCAACACCGGCGGTCTTGACCAGCTCCTCTAAAAGTGGTACGACCACGGCGACGACGACGATCGCCCCCACGGCCACGAGCGGCACGTCTAGTAGCTCGAACAGCACACTCGGGTCCTCGAGTTGCAGCCGCGTCAGGCCGTCGGCCAGGTCGGTCAGGATTTGCTCGCCGCCTGGCTGTATCGCGATAGCGGCCATGGCCCCGACGAACAGCACCAGCAGAATGGCCAGCTCGAGGGCAAAGGCCAGGAAGGTGCCGAGAAAGGCTCCCCCTGCTAGCTGCAGCGTCATTGTGCGCCAGTTCGAGATGCCCCGTAGCGCCCTGCCGGTCAGGGCAACAATAGCGAGAGGTGGAATCACCGCGACGGCGACGTGGGCGAGCGGGAAGGTGAGCGCCGGCAACAGATCGGCCGACAGGATGATCTGGCCGGCAGCGAGGGCGAGCAGAAAGAGGAGGAGCAGGGGCCACGTGGGCGGTGGGTAAAACGGGGCGGATGGGCGACGCTGGATGGAACGCCACGCGTGCCACGCCAATGCCAGGCCCAGGATGGATGACAGGGCAACAAAACCGGTGTAAAAAGTGACACCCTGCACCGCGGCGGCAGCCTCCACATCGCGGCCCATCTGGCCCAACAGCACGCCGAGCAGCCCGGCGGCGCTGCACGACAGGCCGAGGCCGGCGATGCCGATGCCCGCGATCAATACCAGGATGCGCACGACCGGGAGAATCGTGGTGGCGATTTGATCGGCGGTGGCGGAGGGCGGACTCGTTGCCCGATGGCCTGGTTTGTCCTTGCTCACACTCTCTTCCCTCGGTACAGCCGCGGGCGGCTGTGTGCTAACCCGGACTGTAGCACAGGTGCACGGTTTTGTCCAACCCGCACCTGTTCCACGGACGGGACATCGCTGGCAAATTGCTCCGAAGCGTGCTACAATAGCCACTGCCATGAACATCTTTTTGCTCTTGCTGCTCGGCACGATCTGGGGTTCGAGCTACCTGTTCATCAAGATCGCCGTCGCCGACGTGCCGGTGTTCACCCTCGTGGCGGGCCGGCTTTTCTTTTCGGCCTTGATCCTGTGGGCCATCGTCCTGCTCGCGCGCCAGCACGTGCCGCGCGAGCGGTCGCTGTGGGGCGCGTACACGATGATGGGCTTTTTTAGCGGCACTCTGCCCTACGCCCTGATCACCTGGGGCGAGCAGTATATCCCGAGTGGCCTGGCGGCGTTGCTGCAGGCGACGATGCCGCTCTTTACAGTGATCATGGTTCACTGGATCATTGTCGACGAGCGGATGACGTGGGCGAGTGCGGCAGGGGTGGCAGTTGGGTTCGTGGGCGTGGGCGTGTTGATGCTGCCTGACCTGCGCACCGGCCTGCGCGCGAACCTGTTGGGGCAGTTGGCCATTGTAGGCGCGTCGGTGAGTTATGCCTGGGCGGCGATCTATGCACGCAAGAGGCTACGCGACGAGCCGCCGCTGATCAACACCCTCGGCCAACTCACAATGGGTGCGCTGCTCACGCTGCCGTTGAGCCTGATCCTGGAGCGGCCGTTCGACCTGTCGCCTTCAGCGCCGGCACTCTGGTCGTGGCTCGGCTTGGTCGTGCTCGGGACCGTGATCGCGTACGTGATCTACTATGCGCTCATCGAGCGCACCAGTGCTACGTTCGTGAGCACGGTAACCTACGTCATCCCGGTCAACGGCCTGATCATGGGCGCGCTCGTGCTCGACGAGACGCTGACGCCGGTGGTGATCGTCAGCCTGGTGCTGATTCTGATCGGCGTGGTGCTGGTGCGACGATAAAGATCAAGCAGCGAGCAGCGAGCAGCAAGCAGCAAGGGTGGCGCTCGACGTGCTGCTTGCGGCCAGGCCTCGCCGTTTGCTGTCCTGCTGGCTGCTCAGTTTGGGTGGTGGATAGAAGATGAGTACACTAAAAAGGTTGTTTGGGTTCTTGACGCCGTACTGGAAGACTCTGTTGGTGAGTTCCGTGCTGCTAGTGGGGCGTGCACTGCTGGAGCTGGTACCGCCGCTCTTCCAGAGGACGATCGTCGACGAGGTGTTGGGCGCGCGAGACCTGGCGCGGCTGGGGATGTTGGTGGCTGTGCTGGTAGGCGTCTATCTACTGCAGAATGGCGTGGACGCCGGAGATATGTTCATCCGCCACGCGCTGGGCGAAAAGTTCATCCTCGACCTGAGGGTGCGCCTCTACGCGTGGCTGCAGCGGCTGTCGCTCTCCTTTTTCGAGCGCACGTCGACGGGCGAGCTGATGTCGCGCGTGACGAACGACGTCGGCGTGTTGGAGCAGTTTGTGACGCACGGGTCGGCACTGGCGGCCGTCGCCCTGCTGCGCCTGGTCGGTGGGGCCGTGATCCTCTTTCTGCTCGACGCGCGGTTGGCGGCGCTGGTGCTGCTGCCTGTGCCGATCCTGGCGATTGCCATGCGCTACTTTAACACGCGCATCCGCCCGATCTATCGCCGCGTTCGCGACCGCCTGGGCGACCTGAACGCCCAACTGCAGGACAACCTGTCGGGCATCCAGGTCATCCAGGCCTTCGGCCAGGAGGAGCAGCAGTTGCAGCGCTTTGCGACAGAGAGCGAAGAGTATTACGAGGCGCGAGTGGAGGGCATTCGCTACTGGGCCACCTTCTTCCCCGCCATGCGCTTTGTTGCCTCAATGGGCACCGTGACTGTCCTCGGCGTGGGCGGCGCGATGGTGATGGGGGGCGAGCTGACGCTCGGCACGCTCGTCGCCTTTTTGGCGTACGTGACGTCGTTCTACGAGCCGATCAACCGCCTGACAGAGATCTACCGTGTGTTTCAGGAGGCGATCGCCGCCGGGGATCGCATCTTTGAGCTGCTCGACGAGACGGCGGACGTGGCCGACGCGCCTGATGCCGTCGATCTGCCGCCGATGCGCGGCGAGGTGGTGTTCGACGATGTGCACTTTCGCTACGGCAGGCGGCGTCCGGAAGGCGCGCCCGTGGACGATCGCGAGTCGCCAGAGGTGCTGCACGACGTGGACTTTTGCATGGCGCCGGGTGAGGTGGTGGCGCTTGTCGGGCCGAGCGGCGCGGGCAAGACGAGCATTGCCAACTTGCTGTGCCGCTTCTACGACCCGGTTCACGGCCGGATCCTGGTTGACGGACACGACCTGCGCCACGTCAAGCTCGAGTCGCTGCGCAGCCAGGTGGCCGTGGTGCTGCAGGATACCTTCCTGTTCAATACCACCGTGCGCCAGAATCTGCTGTACGGCAAGCCGGACGCGACGGACGAGGAGCTGGTGGCCGCGGCCAGGGCGGCCTATGCGCACGAGTTCATCCAGGTGCTGCCGAACGGCTACGACACCGAGATCGGCGAGCGAGGCGTGAGGCTGAGCGGCGGGCAGAAGCAGCGGCTGGCACTGGCGCGCGCCATCCTGGCCGATCCGCGCATCCTGATCCTCGACGAGGCGACGTCGTCGGTGGATGCGGAAGCCGAGTACCTGATCCAGCAGGCGCTCGACTCGGTGCTGCAGGGGCGCACCGCACTCGTGATCGCGCATAGGCTGAGCACGATCCGCGGTGCCGACAAGATCATCGCGCTCGAGGACGGGCGGATCGTAGAGGTGGGCGATCACAGGGAGCTGATGGACCGTGGGGGGCTCTACAGTCAGCTTTATCAGCGGCAGCTCGAGCTGGCGGCGTGATCGCTCTCGACTCGAGCAGCAGGGCGAGCTCGCTTGCCCCCAACCTGCAGAGGGGAGGAGTTTTACCGTGGCAGGTATCTCGATCGAGATAGCGGTTGTTCTCGTGCTCATCCTTCTGAATGGCCTGCTCGCCATGGCCGAGATGGCCGTCGTCTCGGCGCGGCGGGTCCGGCTGCAGCAGCGTGCCGAAGAGGGGGACGCAGGGGCACGCCGTGCGCTGGAGGTGGCCGAATCACCCGCCCGGTTCCTGTCGACGATCCAGATCGGAATCACGCTCATCGGCGTGCTCGCGGGCGCTTTTGGCGGCGCGACGATTGCCCAGGAGCTGGCGGATGTGCTCGCCGGCGTCCCGTTGTTGGCGCGCTATAGTGAGGCGGTAGCCGTCGCCATTGTCGTCATCACAATCACCTACCTGACGCTCGTCCTGGGCGAGCTGGCGCCGAAACAGCTTGCTCTCAACAACCCGGAGCGGATCGCCTCTGCCGTGACGCCGCCGATCCACACACTGTCGAACCTCACCGCGCCCCTCGTGTGGCTTCTGACTGCGTCGACGCGGTTGGTGCTGCGCCTGTTGCGCGTGCAGCCCTCGACGGAACCCCCGGTGACGGAGAGTGAGATCCGGATCATGATCGAGGAGGGGAGAGAAGCGGGGGTGATCGCAGAGGCGGAGCAGGACATGGTGGAGGCGGTGTTTCGCCTGGGTGACAGGCGGGTCGACGCCGTCATGACTCCACGTACCGAGATCGAGTGGCTCGACGTGGAGGACCCCGACGAAGAGATCGAGCAGACAATTGTCAACAGCACCCACTCGCGCTTTCCCGTCGCCAAGGGCGACCTGGACCAGGTGCAAGGGGTGGTGCGCGCGCGTGACCTGTTGGGCGGGTGCCTCGCCGGTGGGCCACTTGATCTCCAGTCGGTGCTCTATTCGTGCTACTTTGTGCCCGAGAGTGCGCCAGCGCTCAAGGTGCTCGACATCCTGAAAAGCACAGGCACGTCGATGGCGTTCGTCATCGACGAGTATGGCGGGCTGCAAGGCCTGGTAACGGTGACCGACATCGTGGAGGGGATCGTCGGCGACCTGCCGGACGCGGGGGAGCTAGACCGACCGCGGGCCGTGCAGCGCGACGACGGCTCGTGGCTTCTGGATGGCTTGCTGCCGGTGGACGAGTTCAAGGAGATGTTCGACCTCGATTCGCTGCCGGGCGAAGACGAGGCCAACTATCAGACCCTGGGCGGCTTTGTCATGGACTACCTGGGCCATATTCCCCGCGTGGCCGACCGCTTTGTTCATGAGGGGCTCGAGATCGAGGTGGTTGACATGGATCTGCACCGGGTGGACAAGGTGTTGGTCCGCAGGCTGGAGGAGTGATGAGAACGACGATCCTGGGCAGGACAGGCCTGGAGGTGCCGCGCGTCGGCCTGGGGGGCATCCCGATCCAGCGGCTGACAGACGAGGAGGCGGTGCGCGTGGTGCGGCGCTGCCTCGACCTCGGGATTACCTTTCTCGACACGGCGAACGGCTACACGACCAGTGAAGAAAGGATCGGCAAGGCGATCCAGGGCCGGCGCAACCAGGTGGTCCTCGCTACCAAGACAATGGCGCGCGATAAAGAGACGGCGGAAGAACACCTGGCGCTGAGCCTGCGCCGGCTGCAGGTGGACTATATTGACGTGTGGCAGTTGCACAACGTGAGCGACTTGGCCACATACGAGCGCGTGCTCGGGCCAGGCGGAGCGCTGGAGGCGGCACGTGACGCCGTGCACGCGGGCAAGGTGGGGCACATCGGGTTGAGCAGCCACTCGATGGACGTGGCACTCGCAGCGGTGCAGTCGGACCTGTTCGAGACGATCCAATTCCCCCTGAACTTTGTCACGAACGAGGCGGCAGCACAACTGGTGCCGCTGGCACAGGCGCGCGATGTGGGGTTCATCGCCATGAAGCCGTTCGGCGGTGGGATGCTCGACAACGCGCGGCTGGCGATCAAGTACCTGCTCCAGTTCGAGGGGGTGGTGTCTGACCCTGGCGTCCAATCCGTGGACGAGATCGAAGAGATCACCGAGATCGTCGCAGGGCCGTGGGCGCTAACCGACGAGGAGCTGGGCGAGATCGAGCGCATCCGCCAGGTCGTGGACAGGCGCTTTTGCCGGCGCTGCCAGTACTGCGAGCGCTGTCCGGAAGGAGTACGCATCTCTACCGTAATGACCGTGCGTAGCTTTGTGGAACGTTTCCCGCTGGAGCGCGTCGTGACGGGGTTCGTGGCGGAAGCGATGGCCAGCGCGAGCCTGTGTATCGAGTGTGGCGAGTGCGAGGCCAAGTGCCCCTACCGGCTGCCGATCCGCGAGATGATCCGAGATAACGTGGCCTATTACGAGCAGGCGCTGGCGTCTGCAGCAACCTGACATAAAGAAAGGATTGACGACAATGAAGATGATCGACCTGACCATTCCTTTGGGCATCGGCACGCCACCGTGGCCCACCTACGAGCCGCTGCAGGTGAAATACTTCAAGCGGCTGGCGCCGAACGGTGCGATCGGGCAGTTGCTTACGCATAGCAACGACCTGGGCACGCACCTGGACGGCGAGATCCACTTTTTCACCGCAGGCAAGGACATTGCCCAGCTCGAGCTGAACGACTTTCTCGTCGGCCCCGCCGCCATCGTCGACCTATCCGACGCGACAGGCGACTACCAGATCTACACCCCCGAGATGATCGAAGAGCGTGTCGAGGTGCGCGAGGGCGACATCCTGATCATCCACACCGGCTATCACCACTTTGGCTGGGACCAGCCGTACGCGGACGAGATCCGCTACATGGTGCAGCACCCCGGCCCCGACCGCGAATTCTCCGTGTGGGCCAAGGACAAGAAAATCAAGTGGATCGGCGTCGACTGCGGCAGCGCCGACCACCCGATGAACACCATCATCCGCGACTGGATGCCGCGCCAGGCCGCCGAAGCCGACAAGGTGTTCCAGGAGATGTACGGCACCGCGCTCGCCGACCGCTTTACGCCGGACAAGTACCAGTTGATGCACATCGAGATGTTCCCGCACCACATCATCCACGCCGAGTGCGTCGGCGG
>DATHUZ010000013.1:0-9355 GCA_035461725.1 Anaerolineae bacterium | reverse complement strand
GGCGTCGCCAGGAGCGGCTCCAGGCTCTTGGTGGTCTTTTCCCCCACAATGCTATACGCCGCGATGCTCACCGGCAGGGCCAGCGGGATGATCAGGAAAAAGACCTGAAAGCCCTCGACCATCACCGCCTGCACAATCTCGCTGTCGCTGAGGCCGGCATAGGCCGGGTTAGCCTGCCAGCCGGGGAGCAGCTCGTCGGTCTCTTCTTCGGGCACGTTGCCCATGATGGCCAGCATCGAGATCGGGATGGCCACGAACACCAGGGGCAGCACAATGGCGATGATCAGCACCAGCTTGTTCTTGAATACCTGGTGCCATTCCTTGTCAATGATGGTGCGAATCCGATCCAGCATCTCTTCACCTCGGCTCAGTTCTGGCCCATCAGGCTGAAATATACCTCTTCGAGCGAATGCTCCAGCTCGCGGACATACTGCACGTCGGCGCCCGCCTCCACCAGCGCGCGCACCAGGGCCGGGTTTTGAGCCTCCGGGTCGCTGAGTGCCACGGTGAGGCGCGAGCCGTCCACCTGAAGGTTCTCAACAAAGGCCAGCGCCCGAACCGTGTCCAGCATCGCGTCGCTGTGCGCTGCCAGCTCGACCACCGTCTGCCGGCCAAAGAGCTGCCGGCGCAGGTTGGCCGGCGTGTCCACGGCGATCAGGCGGCCATGATTGATGACCCCGATCCGGTCGCACAGGTGTTCCGCTTCGCCCAGGTTGTGCGTGCACAGAAAGGTCGTCCGCCCCTGGCCCTTGAGATCGTTGACAAAATCCCGCACCGTGCGCGCGGCCTCCGGGTCGAGGGCGGCCGTCGGCTCGTCCAAGAAGAGCAAGCGTGGCTCGTGCAGCAGTGCCCGGCAGATGGCCAGCTTTTGCTTCATGCCTTTCGAAAATCCGCCCGCGGTCTCGCGGCGACGATCCCACAGCCCCAACAGCCGCAGATACCGCTCCACCTGCCCGGCCACGTCGGCCACGCCATAGAGCCGTGCATAGATGGTCAGGTTCTTTTCCGCGCTGAGTGATTCGTACAGGCCCGGGTTCTCGGTCAGGATCCCCACGCTCTGCCGGATGGCCGTGTCCTCCTGCCCCACCTGGTGGTCATTCACCCACGCCTGGCCGCCGGTCGGAGCGATCAGGGCGGTGAGCAATCGCACGGTCGTGGTTTTGCCCGCGCCGTTGGGGCCCAGGAAGCCAAACACCTCGCCCTCGTCCACCTGGAGGGTCAGCCTGTCCACGGCCGTCACCGGGCCGCTCTTGGTGGTACACGTTTTCAGCAGATTCTAGGTCTTGATCATGGGTTGCCTCCTTGCCCCTTACCCGCCTTTCGGTTCACGTGCAAAAAAATCGAGCCACATGTGGCCGGTTGTCATCTGCACCTCGGGATGGGCAGCCTGGAACTGGCGCAGCCGCGGTGCGTGGGGTCCCAGCACCAGCCTGACCAGCCACCCGGGCGCATAGTCGCCCAGGCCGACCGGTGCGGCATCTCCGGCGTGAAACAGCCACCCGGAGCCGGTCTGGATGGCAACCCCGCAGTGACCCCGCGAATGTCCGAACAGTGGGATCAGCCACATTTCGGGCTCGAGCGGCAGGCGAATCGCCGGCAGGTCGAGCCAGCGTTCACCCGTGTCATCGTACAGCACGAGCTCCGGTTGATGCCCAGCGTGGCGGCCCACGTAAGCCAGGTCTGTCCACCGGTGCCGGCGTGCGGCAAAGGCTTCATACTCGAGGCGGTGAACGTGGACAGTCGCATGGGGAAAATCCGGCAGGCCGCCACAGTGATCAAAGTGCATGTGCGTCAACACCAGGTGATGGACGTCTTCTGGCGTATATCCCAGTCGCACCACCTGCCGCACGGCCGCTTCTCGCGGGTCCAATGGCACGCGCGTGGCGATCCGAAAAACACGCACGATGCCCGGTCTCTGCGCATAGTCCGCCAGCCCGGGTCCGGTGTCCACCAGCACCAGCCCGTCGTTGGTTTCAGCCAATAGGCAGAGCGTCCCGGTGCGCCAATCCGAAGGCACGCGGGCGTTGCACGTAAAGCAATTGAGAAAATGAATCACCATCTGGTTTTCTTTGACGGAAAGCTCAACCTTCCTGGTGCGCAGCTCTCCGCTCATGGTTGCTCTGCCGTTCGACGCGATCTTGTGAGGGATTATAGCACACGGAGGGTGATAATCCAAGTTGCGCCAGTGCCGGTTTGTGATACAATAGAGGGGCGGGCTCACCTGGGCGGCGTCGACGCCCGGGAAGCGGAAAGGACTGGGGCGCATGAATCGTGTGTACGCCGCCGGCTGTCTCGTGATCATCGCAATCTCTGTTGTCTTGCTCGTCGCGTGTGGCTCCCCGGACCCGGACGCCGGCACGGCCTCCCCGCCTGTCGTGGCCCGGGCGAGTGATACGCCGCAGCCTGTCCTGCCGGCCGGATCCTACCCGGCAGAGACGCCCACCCCGGACCCGTCGCCCACGCCGCCCCCGCCCGGCACCGGCGGGCAGGGGCCGGCGACTCCCACGGCCACGTCCCGGCCCACGCTCGAGCCGGCGGCAACGAGCAGGACCACTCCACGGCCCACCAGCACCGCCACGCCCAAGCTCACGCTCACGCCCGAGCTTGTGGCAACGCGCACCGCCCCCCCTCTGCCCACCGCGACTGTCACCCGGCTTGCGCCCTCGCCGACGCCCAGGCCCGGCGGCCCCCAGGTCCTCTCCTTCCTCGTCGAGCCGTCGACCGCCAGAAACGTCGGCGACACGCTGCGCATCTCGTGGCGCGCGATCGGCGAGACCGCGCGCCTGTGCCCCATGACGCATGGGCCGGTCGAGTCGCGCTGCTGGGACGTGTCGCTCGAAGGCAGCACGGAGTATGTGACCACGGAAGAGTCGCTGTCGTACGTCGGGTTGGGCCTCAAGGTGTCGGCCGGCGACCGGTTCGTGTGGGGCACCCAGAACGTGAGCTTTTTATGCGAGAACCTGCGCCCCTGGTTCTTTCCCGACCCGCCGCTCCGCTGCCCCGCGGCAGGGCCGGTCGAGACGTACGCCGCCGGGCAATATTTCGAGCGTGGGCTGATGATCTGGCGCGAGGACACCGACCTGTTTTACGTGCTGTGCGAGGGCGACGTCGCGACCTACGATCAGCGTCTCTACGTCGTATCGCCGTCCACCCTGTCACCCGACGCCTCGCCCGGCAACCGAGTGGGCGAGGAGCCGCCGCCCGGCCTGTACGAGCCGCGGAGCGGCTTTGGCATGGTGTGGCGCGGCGAGCTCCAGTACCCAGAGCGCGACTTTCGCGAGTGCCTGGGCTGGGCGACAGAGCCCGAGGGCGGCTTTACCCTCGTCGAGCAGTGCGAGACGGCCGTCCTGCCCGGCGCCTGGGCATGCTACGTGCGCGCCCCACGCGGTGAGATCCTGCGCCTCGCCGCCGCGACGAACGCCGGCTACCCGCTCATCTGGGAAGTATACCGCCCCTGACCACTTCTTCCAGGCAGTCGTTCACCCGCTCCAGCGCCTCGGCAAAAATCCCCGGGTCCTGCCCGATCCCGATCCGTAGATAGTGCTCGTAGCCGAACGCTGCACCCGGCGCCAGCATCACGCTGTACTCCTCGGCCAGCAGGTTCGCCAGCTCGTATGAGGAGATGTCGAGCCTGTAGTGGAGCAGCGCCAGCAGCCCGGCGCGCGGCGGGATCCACGACAGCAGGCCGTCGTGCTCCGCGATCCATTCGTTCGCCCGAGCCAGGTTGGCCCGCACGATCTCTTGATTCCGCGCCACGATCGCCTCGCGGTGCCTCAGCGCCAGCACGGCCAGCGCATCGTTCAGCTTGCCCGGACTTAATGTGACATAATCTCGCATCCCCCAGCAGCGCTCGACCAGCTCTGCCGGCGCCGCGATCCACCCGATGCGCAGCCCCGGCAGGCCGAACGGTTTGGACACCGTGCCGACGCTGACCGCGGCCGGCCCCAGGTCGTGGGCGGGTGGGGGCAGCGGTTCGCCGTCGGGCATGTCGAGCCAGCGGTACGCCTCGTCACTCATCAGCGTGGCACCCACCGACTCGGCAAGGTCGTACACGCGCCGGAAATCGTCGGCCGACAGCATCGCGCCCGTCGGGTTGTGCGGGCTGTTGACCACGATCAGGCGGGTGGTGGGGCGCACCAGCCTCTCCAGATCGTCGACGTCGTAGCGAAAGCCGGTCTCGGGGCGGATGCGCCATGGGTCGACGTCGCAGCCGATGGCGCGCGGCACGCTGTAGAGCTGCTGGTAGGCGGGATAGGGCGCCACTACGTGGTCACCCGGCTCCAGCAGGGTGTTAAAGAGAAGAAAGTTGGCCTCGATCGCGCCCGTGGGGACCAGGATATTCTCCGGCGTTGCCCCCGCGTACGTCTCGGCCAGCACCCCGCGCAGCTCCTCGGTGCCGCGCGCCTCGCTGTAGCCCAGGCGCAGGCCGAGCAGGCGGTGGAGCGTGCTCTCGCGCTCCACCGCCGGCACCATGCACAGCAGGTCGTCAATGCTCAGTGGCAGGATGCCGCTCTCGGCGATGTCATAGTCGACGTGCTGCTCGTAGGTGGTCATCCACCGTTCCAGGGCAAAGGGCTCGATCTTCATCGTTCTGCCTCCTCGTGGCGCGATTGGATCTGTAGCCAAATTGTAACACAGGGCGGTGATCTCGTCCAGTGCGGTGCATCTCTCGCTGACACATGTCGATTTTGGCCTCTGCCAGACGACTACTAAATAACAAGATCCTCTTCATCACAATGATGGAGTGGCTTTGCAGGCATTGAACAGCAGAACATACGATAAGGAGAACAACATGCAAACGGGAACAGTCACTTCAAAAGACGGCACGATCATCGCGTTCGACAGGGTCGGCCGCGGGCCGGTCGTCATCCTCGTCGACGGTGCGATGGGCTCTCGAGATGGCTGGGGCCTCCGGCCACTGGCCGAACGGCTCGCCGGCCATTTCACCGTCTATACGTACGACCGCCGCGGGCGTGGTGAGAGCGGCAACACGCTCCCGTTCGCGCTGGAGCGCGAGATCGAGGACATCGAGGCGCTGATCGACGACGCGGGCGGCGGAGCCGCACACCTGTACGGCATCTCTTCCGGTGCCGCCCTTGCCCTGGAGGCGGCGCTCGCGCTGGGAGACAGGGTCGCGAAGCTGGCCCTCTACGAAGCGCCCTACAACTCGGACGAGACTGCGAGGCGAAACTGGAAGGAGTATAGACGGGCGCTGGCCGAGCTGCTGGCAGAGGACCGGCGTGGTGATGCCGTGGCGCTATTTATGAAGCTGGTAGGGGCCGACGACGAGGGCGTCGAGGGCATGCGCCAGTCGCCGATGTGGCCCCTGATGGAAGCCATCGGCCACACCCTGGCCTACGACGCCGAAGCGCTGGGCCAGGATGGGTCGGTGCCTGTGGCGCGGGCCGCCCGGCTGGCCGTGCCAACCCTCGTTATGAATGGCGACGCCAGTTATCCCTTTATGCACGAAACGGCCGTGGCGCTGGCCGCGGCGATCCCGAACGCCCAGCACCGTGTCCTGGCGGGCCAGACCCACGAAGTAGAGGTGGAGGCGTTGGCCCCTCTGCTCATCACCTTCTTTGGTGATGTCCGGCCGGTGAACCGGTCGCATTCCGCGTAACTGGTGCAGAATCCAGACTGATTTTCGGCAATGAGTCCGGTACGCCTAATACCGGGTCTTACGGCCGTGGAGAATGCAGTCCCGATGCTGATGAGGGCGTTTTTCAGGCTTAACCACCGGGTGACGGGGGCCTGGCGGCAACGGTGCGGCATTAGTGGATCGGCTCTTCCACTCTTCCACTCTTCGAAGGACAGTGAGGGGCCGGCTGTGGAAGACCCCCCATGAGTGATCGAAGGATAGAAGGATCGTCAAGGGTGATGCAAGACTTCCGATGTTTCCTTCCGGAGCGGCGACTCTGACAGCGAGCAAGAACCTGGCAGAAGGCGGACCCGCAACCATGGCGGAAACATCGGAAGTCCTGGCTTTGCAGCAGCCGTGGGTCTGATAGCCGGCGCTGTTGCCCTGCCACCAGAAGTGTGATACAATGAGCGGCGTCGCGCCGGGCGATCGGGACTCGTGAGTGCGAGCGCGTCCGATCGCACCTGCACACACGCTACACACACAGTGTCGGCTTTCAAAGGGGAAAAGGAGGCCTATGATGAACCACAGATCGTTGGCTTTGACCGTGCTGCTGGTGGCCACGTTCCTGATGAGCGGGTTGGTTCCGGCCGCCGCGGTGGCACCGCCCGCCCCGGCAGCGCCGGGGACCCCGGCGTTGATCCGGGTGCCGGTGGCAGGACCGGAAGGCCTGGCCGCAGTGGAGGCGGTGGACGTGCCGGTGTACGCCCACCTCATCGGGCAAGACGGCGGCGCCTATCTGCTCGCCGGGGCCACCTCTGTCCAGGTGACAGCGCTGCGCAGCCAGGGACTGGCGGTGACGGTGCTCGACGCCGACTCGCGCGGGGCGAGCTACTACCTGGCATACCGCATGCCCGGCCGCGACCGCCCCGATTGGAGCGCCTACGGCCGGCTGCTGCTCGACGAGGGGGCGCAGGTGCTGCTCCGCGCCGTGCCGTCACAGGCCGAGCGACTGGCCCTGGCCGGCGCCGAGATCGTGCGTGTCACCTTTGACCCAAAGCCGCTGCGGCCGGCAGCCGTGGAAGGGGCATTTCCGGAGAGCATCGTCCCCGATCCCACCATCCAGTCGATGATCGACCAGGTCGACCAGACCGACGTTTACAGCTATACCGGCGACCTGAGCGGCGAGTGGCCCGTGAGCATCGGCGGCTTGCCCTACACCATCGCCAGCCGCCATACCTACAGCGGTACCCCGATCCAAAAAGCTACCCAGTACGTGGGCGAGCACCTGGCGGATTTGGGTCTCGACGTAGAATATCACCAGTGGAGTGGTTCCACCTATCCCAACGTCATCGGTGAGCTGCCCGGCCTGGTCGATCCGGACCAGATCTATATCATCGGCGCTCACCTGGACGACATGCCCTCCGGCGGCCTCGCACCCGGCGCCGACGACAACGCCAGCGGCTCGGTGGCGACCCTGCTCGCCGCCGACATCTTGACCGATTATCAGTGGGGCTGCACCCTGCGCTTTGCCTTCTGGACCGGCGAGGAGCAGGGCCTGCTGGGCAGCGCGGCCTATGCGCAGCGAGCCTACAACAGCGGCGAGAACATCGCCGGCTATCTCAACCTCGACATGATCGCCTGGAACGCGGGCGGCAGCAACCCGGATATAGACCTGCACGCCAAAGCCACCCTGCCCCAGACCGTGGCGCTGGCCCAGCTCTTTGCCGACGTGGTCGACGCCTACGACCTGAACCTGGTCCCTCAGATCTACACCAGCGGCATGGGGGCGAGTGATCATGCGTCGTTCTGGCAATACGGCTATACCTCCATCCTCGGCATCGAGGACATGAGCGACTTTAACCCCTATTACCATACCATCAACGACGACATGGACAGCTTCCAGGACTGGCCCTACTATGTCGATTTTGTCCAGGCCTCGCTCGGCACCTTTGCGCATATGACCGGCTGCCTGATCCAGGAAGGCACGTTGGATGGCCACGTCACGGTGGCCGGCGATGGGGCACCCATCCCCGCCGCGACGGTGACCGCCGCCGGCCAGGGGGGCGACACGTTCCAGGTTATCACCGGCGCGGACGGTTATTTCACCGTGGCCCTGCCGGCCGGCCTCTACGACGTCACTGCCTCGAAGGAAGGGTACAGCGCCCAGACGGTCCCGGGGGTCGAGATCCAGGCCGGCGTGACCACCACCCAGGACCTGGCCCTGCAGCCGGTGCCGGTCGTCGTCGTCGAGCCGCCGGCGCTGCAGGCGACGCTCGCGCCTGGCCAGATGGAAACGCAGACGTTGTGGATCACCAACACTGGCGCGGCCCCGCTCGACTTTTGGCTGCACGAGATGACCCGCACGCTGGCCCTCGACGCCTTCGAGGCCATCGCCCTCACCCTGGGGGGACCAGAGTCCGACCTGCCCTGGCTCTCCGAGACGCCTGCCGGCGGCACGCTGGCCCCGGGCGAGGGGGTGACCATCGCCGTGACGTTCGACGCCGGCGGGCTCGAACCCGGCTACTATCTGGGGCTGCTCGACGTCGAGAGCAACGACCCGCTTACGCCCCACGCCGGCGTGCCTGTCACGTTGAGCGTGCTGCAGCCGTGCGAGCCCGTCGAGATCGTCACGGTCACAGCCGACATCTCGGGCTGCGCCGCGCTCTTGAGCGCCGAGCTGGGCGGCACGCCGCCGCACACTTACGGGTGGGATTTCGGCCCCTTTGGCGCTTCGACCGAGCCGGCACCCGCGGTCGACTTTGGTGTCTCGGGCACCTATCCCTACACGCTGACCATCTCTAACTGCGACGGTGCCTATGCCGACACCATGACCGGTACGGTGACCGTGGCGTGCGAGCCCGCGTGCGAGCCGGTCGAGATCCTGACCGTGACGCACGAGATCACCGGCTGCACGGTGGCGTTCGGTGCCGGCCTGGCCGGTACCGAGCCGTTCAGCTACACGTGGGACTATGGGCTGGGGGTCTCGTTCGCAGCGACGCCGGAGGTGGATTTCGGCGTCTCGGGCACCTATCCCTACACGCTCACCGTGGCCAATTGCGCGGGTGCCTACTCTGACACGGTCACAGGCACAGTGTCGATGGCCTGCGAGGCGCCGAGATGGTACGTCTATCTGCCCGTGGTCGTACGCCAGGGGCCGTGATAGGTGCTGGCGATTCGGCCTGGACACGGATACCACGGATGACACGGATTTCTTACCGAATGCTGTACTGACAATCCGTGCAATCCGTGTGATCCGTGTCCTGAATCAACCGTTGTCTAAAGGAGACGAGATGGAGACGTTTGTCGAGTATCTGCCTTTTCTGATCCCGATCCTGTTATTGCAACTGGTGCTCATGATATGGGCACTGGTCGATCTGAGCCGCCGCGAAAGGACCCGTGGTCCCAAGTGGATGTGGGCCATTATCATCGTCCTGGGCGAGCTGATCGGCCCCATCGTCTACTTTTTGTTCGGCAGGGAAGAATGAGCGCCACGCACGCCATTCGCTGCCAGGACCTGCGCAAGGTCTATGGCCAGGTCGTGGCGCTCGATGGGCTGACGCTCGCCGTCGAGCCGGGTGCGGTGTTTGGCTTTCTGGGGCCCAACGGCGCCGGCAAGACCACCACCATGCGCCTGCTCACCGGGCTTGCCCGGCCGACCTCCGGCCAGGCGTGGGTTGCCGGCCAGGAGGTGGGACACGACGGCGGCGCCGCGGCGCGTTTCGGCTACCTGCCCGAGGAGCCCGCCTTCTATCCCTGGCTGACCCCGGTCGAGTT
>DATHUZ010000012.1:0-7009 GCA_035461725.1 Anaerolineae bacterium | reverse complement strand
CGAGCCCGAGTTGTGGTACGACGACGGCGTTGTGCTCCGCTTCTCACTGCCGAAAGGTTGTTACGCGACCGCTCTGCTGGCCGAGATCATGAAGGTGCCCCTGACGCCTGGCACCGACGGAGAAGAGGAATCTGGCGAGGCTGAAGATGCCTAGATCTAACACAGCCGGGCCGGTCTTCGACCGAGCCCCGGGCACGCTTTCGTAAGCTGCATTACAAACTCTAACGAGTTTTTAATGTGTATCGACGAATATCTTAATAGCGTTCTAACAAAATTCGGGTATAATGGGCACAGTTCTAGCGATGGAACGTGACACCCGAAACAAGGAGGAACGAGTAGACCATGACCAACGTTCTCGGTGAAGACTTGGGCACGAGGCGCAGAGTCGTGCATAGGCGGGGCGCAGAGCAGCCGGCCCACCGCGTGCGTCGCGGTGGGAACCGTGTCTTCCCATCCATCATCATCTCTGCCGACGACAAGCAGTTGATGGTTCGGGCAGAAATGCCGGGCATGCGCCTCGATGACTTGCAGATCAGCGTCTCGGGCGATCTGCTGACTATCCACGGCTCCAGGCCTACGGGCCAGGGGCTGAGCGGCGGATGGTATCACAGGCGTGAGCGCGAAAATGGCGAGTTCAGCCGCTCGGTGCGGCTGCCGGCCAACGTCGACGGGGAGAAGGCAGAGGCCGGCTACGTGGCCGGTGTGCTCACCATCACACTTCCATTGATGGAGCCTGCCAAGCCCAGGCACGTGCCCGTTCAGGTGACGGGGCAGTAAGCGAACAAGAGGTCAGGGAAGAGGAGAATGATGGTCGAAGAACGAACTATAGAGGTTGCAGACAAACGCGCGGTAGACACCCGGACTCATCAGGAACTGCGCAGCGGAAACTGGTTTGTGCCCGCAACCGACATCTATGAAACACCGGAAGAGATCATCCTGGTCATGGACATGCCAGGTGTGTGTTTTGATTGCGTGCAGGCGAATATCGTGGAAGACGAGCTGATCGTGACAGGCCACGTGACTCATGGAGAGGATCAAGAAGACTATATCCTCTACCGCGAATACGACGTCGGCCACTACCACCGTCACTTTGGGCTTCCCCCTGTCATCGATCGGGCGAAAATCGACGCGACCATGGCCGACGGTGTGCTCACCATCACCCTGCCCAAGATCGAAGAGGTCAAGCCGCGTCGCATTCCGGTGAGAGCGGTTGGACAGTCGTCTGGGTGACCAGCCGGCTGAGTAACTTAAGGCAGCGCTGCCAACCATCGAATCTTTTATCACGCAGAGGAGCAAGGAGGAAGCAATGGACTGGCTGAGTTTTCTAAAGATCATGACGATGGAAGAAGAGGCTGCACGGGCCAAATACCAGTTGGCCGTGGACCTGGCGGAAGATGAAGAAATGAAGGCCTTTTTCGCCAGGCTGCGCGACGAAGAGGAGTTTCATGCCCAGTACCTTGAGGGCGAGTATCAGAAGCTCCAGAAAAAGATGGGGGTGTAGAACAAGCTCGACGTTCACGCTTGTTGCATCACCCGGTAGCGGAGGTACGGGGGCCAGGCCTGGCCGACGCGCCAGGCAGGGCACCACTCCTGAAGAAAGAGGTGTCTCCCGCCTATGTGGAGGATCTCCACACGGAGGGAGTACAGGTGATGATTCCGAATGAAAGAAACGCGGCCACCATCTTTGGCCGCCTCGTACAACAGAACAAAGATCTGGGCGAGTCGATGATCGTCCGCTCTTTTGGCGCAGGTGAGATCGTCTGCGCGTCAGAAGAAATGGGGCGATCGTTGTTCCTGGTTGCCAGCGGCAGGGTACAGCTCTATCGTACGACGGCCGATGGGCGCCGCTTTGTCGTGGCTACCCTCGGTCCTGGTTCCCTCTTTGGTGAGGATTCTATCCTCGGCGGTGAGGGACCCGACACCTATGCGCTTAGCCTCGAGCCGGGCACGTTGTGGGTTATGCCCAGAAAAGACGTGCTCGCCATCTCGTCCAGCAGCGCCATGTTTGGCTTCGGACTGATGCAGGCGATGGGCCAGCGTCTCATGGAAGCCGAGAACCGGCTGGAGCGCATGGCCTACAGCACCATCTCTGCCCGGCTCGCGGCACTCTTGCTCGAGCTGGAAGGGGAGGACGAACAGGGCGGACCCCCGTACGCCGGGGGCATGGTACGAGCCACACACCAGGAGCTGGCCGACATGCTCGGCACCTGGCGCGAGACCATCAGCAAGACGCTGCAAGACTTTCGGCGGCGGGGTCTGGTAGCCTCTGGGCGCAGGCAGCTTCAGCTCCTGGATCGAGAAGGCCTCGAGATGGAAGCAGGTGGCCTTTACTGACCCTGTTGCGAAAAGAGTCGTTTTGTGACAGGCAGGTTGTAACAGACAGGATCCCGGGGTGCCGCAGCCGCGGCACCCCGGGCTTGATTCACTCGTGTGGGATCGGGCCCGGGCCTCATCCCACCCTCTTTCCTGGAAGAAAGGAGCAGCCATGAAGGCATTGGACCAAGTTCCCGAAGCCTGGCGCCTGGCGATGCAGCGCGAAAAAGAGTCCGGCGAATTCTATGCACGGATGGCCCGCTCGGCCGACGACGAGGCGATCCGCTCTCTGTTCGAGATGTTGCACGCCCAGGAGAGGGAGCACTATGCCCTGCTCGAAGGCGAGTACCGGCGCCTCTTTGAGCCCGATCTCGAGCTCGGCAAAGAGCGCCTGCCCCTGACCTGGTACGAGTGGGACGACGACTCGTTCCGGCTCGCCGACGCCCTCGACCTGCCGATCATGCTCTACATCACCGCTCCCTGGTGCGAGCCGTGCCACCTCATGGAGCGCACCACGCTCGCCGATCCGGAAGTGATCGATGCCATCAACGACAGCGTCATCCCTATCCTCGTCGATGCCGACAAGCGCCCGGACGTCGACGAGCGCTACGCACGTGGCGGCTGGCCGACGGCGGCCTTCCTCGACGCCAACGGCGAGGTGATAGAGAGCTACAACTTTATGACGCCCGAAGAGATGCTCGTCGTCCTCGACCGCGTCCGTGACCGTTTCCAGGGCGCACCCGCGCCTGCCCGGCCCACGATTGCGGCGCGCCCCGGCGTGCCGGCGATCGAGCCGGAAGAAGAGCCGGCTGCCGCCGGTGCCCTTTCGGTCGACGTGGTTGACACGATCCTCAATCGGCTCGTCGCCACCTTTGACGAACAGCACGGCGGTTTCAGGGAAACGCCCAAGTTCCACCGCACGGGCGCCCTTACATTCATCCTCGCCATGGCTCACCGCACCGGTGAGCCGGCCCTTGCCCGCGTGGTCAACAAGTCACTCGAGGCGATGGCTCACAGCAGCCTGTACGATAAGGAGCGTGGTGGGTTCTTTCGCTACGCGGCCAACGCCGACTGGAGCGCGCCCCACTTTGAGAAAATGGCCGACGACCAGGCCAACCTGCTCAAGCTCTACCTGCAGGCCTACCGAGCCACAGGTGATGTCTCCTACCTCGACACGGCGCGCGGCGTGCTGCGCTACGTCGACGAGGTGCTCTGGGATCGCGACCGTGGCTTTTTCTACAGCAGCCAGGAGGCCGACCCCGATTACTATGCCGCCGGCGAGTCGCTCGACACTGCACAGAGCGCCACGTACGATGTGCCCTACGTAGACAGGACCGTTTATTCCGCGCGCAATGCCGCCGTCGCGTCGGCGTACCTGCTCGCCAGTGCCGTGCTCGATGAGCCTCGGTACGCCGACCTCGCCGTGCGCGCGCTCGAATACGTCTGGAGCCAACTATACAAAAAGGGCCTGGGCATCCACCACTACTATGACGACCAGCCCCACCTCCCCGGACTGCTTGCCGACCAGGTGGCGATGGCCCACGCCTGGCTCGATGCCTACGAGCATTTTGGCCGCGAGGTCTATCTCGAGTATGCACAGACGCTGATGCGCTTTGCCGACAACGCCCTGCGCGACGTCGACGGCGGCTATTTCGATACCCTGCCGGCCCCCGAGGCCCTCGGCCGCCTGCGCCAGCGCACCAAGCCCTTTGGCGCCAACGTCCTCGCCGCCGACGCGCACCTGCGCCTCGGCCGGCTGACAGGCCGCGACGACCACCGGCTCGCCGCGCAGGCGACGCTGGAAGCCCTGCTGCCCCATTGGCCCGCCGCCGGTTACGAGGCTGCCCGGTTCGCGCTAACCGTCGATCGCCTGTTGCGGCGGCCCCTGCTCGTCACCGTGGTCGGCGAGAACGAGGACCCACGACGCGATGCCCTCATCCGCGCGGCCCGCCGCACCTACGCCCCCAACAAGACGGTCCAGGCCGTCGACCCACGCTGGGAATTCGACCGGCTGGAGCGCCTGGGCTATCCGTCAGCACCGTCGCCTGCCGCCTACGTCTGCCTCGGCAACCTGTGTGCGCGCCCCACCGACGACCCCGACGAGCTGGTCGCGCAGGCGGAGGCAATGGTCGGCCAGGAGCGCAAAGGCCTGAGCGAGGGCGCTGCCGCGTGGGAGTACAGCGGGTACGTGGTGGACGAAGGGTTCAAGCCCGAGCCCCGCGAGCGCTTCCAATACTTTATGCGCGTCTTTCGCGACGACGAACGCATCTTTCGTTACTGCATCTGGACCTCGCGCGAGGCGGTTGAGGCACGCTGGCCTGGCATCGACGTCACCACCGAGGCCGGTCGCCACGCCCTCGAAGAACGCCTGCGTGAACAGGGCCACGCCCGCGTGCGCGCCAAGATCGACGCCGGCGAGTTCGAGAATTGGCTTCTCGACCTGCGCGCCGGGGACGAAGAGGAGATCATCCTCGAAGAAAGGGCTGAGTAACCTGCAAGCTGCGCACCGGGTGGAGGTGCCCCCTTCACCCGGTGCCATCCCTACCCGACAAAGCGGTCGTTCCCTCACCGTCGAGCGGGGTATCCATACCCCATCAACCTGAACCGTAACGATAGGAGGACGACCATGCTTATTATCGGAAACCAGATCCGGCTTGTCCGCTCGCCGCTCGCTTCCGCCGCGCGGCAGCGCTTTGACCTTCTGTTCAAGACCCTGGCCCGCCGCCAGGTAGAGGCCGGCGCCAACTGGCTGATGATCGACCTGGGCCCGCAGCGCCGCAACGCCGGCGCCGACCTGGCGTGGCTGGTCGAGACGATTCAGGATGAAGTCACGGTGCCGCTCGTCCTGCGCGGCGACGACCCGAGCGCCCTCGCGCTCGGCATCCGCGCTGCCGAAGCGCAGGTCATGATCGATGCCACTCTGCCCGGCGCCGGCGAACCCGGCCCCTACCTGGAGCTCGCCACGCGCTACAGCACCCTGATAGCCCTGACCGCCTGTCCTGACGCGCTGCCCCTGCCCACCGACGAGCGCCTGGAACGGGTCACCGCTTCGCTCATCCCCCTCGCCTTTGAGGCCGGCCTCGAGCTCGACGAGATATACGTCGATCCACTCACCACCGCCCTCACCTGCGACCAGCCGATGGTGCCCGTCGCTGTCGAGACACTGCGCCTGCTCAAAATCGCCGCCGACCCGGCCCCCAACACCATCGTCCACCTCGACGACGTCGCCGATGGCGTCTCTGACGTCTCGCGGCCCTACATCAGCCAGGCCTACCTGGCCATGGTCCTCGCGGCCGGCATCGACGCGCTGGTCCTCAACCCACTCGATCCCGAGCTGATGGAGGCGCTCCGTCTCATCAGCGAGCGCGACCCGACCACCGGCTTTGACCGGCTGCTCCTGCGCCTCTACGACGTCACCAAGGCCGAGGTAGACCTCGAGCCTTCCTTCGTCGACCGGGCCGACCCGGAGCAGGTCAACCTCTACAAAACCATCCAGGTCCTGAACAATGACCTGCTCTACGCCGACGGCTACTTGCGCGCATGAGACTGATACCTACCAGGAGGTAACTGTGGCAGACGTACGCATTGAAAAAGACTCACTCGGCGAGATCGAGGTGCCGGCGGGCGCCCTCTATGGCGCCCAGACGATGCGCGCCGTGCACAACTTTCCGATCAGTGGCATGCGTCCCTACCGCGCCTTTGTATGGGCCATGGCCGTCATCAAGCAGGCCGCGGCCCTGGTGCACACGGACCTTGGACTGCTCGACGAGGAGCGTGGCCAGGCCATCGTCCGCGCGGCGCAGGAAGTGATCGACGGCCGTCACGACGACCAGTTCGTCGTCGACCCCTTCCAGGCCGGCGCCGGCACCAGCCACAACATGAACGTCAATGAGGTGATCGCCAACCGCGCCAGCCAGCTCCTGGGCTACGAGCTGACCGACCCGAACAAGCCCGTCCATCCCAACGACCACGTCAACATGGCACAGAGCACCAACGACACCATCCCCACCGCCATCCGCCTCGGCGTGCTCTGGCGCCTCGACGAGCTGGTGGGCGAGGTAGAGCGGCTGGCCGCCGCGCTCGGCGAAAAGGCGATCGAATTCGACGACGTCGTCAAGTCGGGGCGCACCCACCTGCAGGATGCGGTGCCGGTGCGGCTGGGACAGGAGTTTGGCGCCTACGCCCGCGCCGTCGAGCGCGACGCGGAGCGGCTGCGGCGCTCGGCCGACGGGCTGCGCCGCCTGGGCATCGGCGGCACCGCTACCGGCACCGGCCTCAACGCCCACCCCGAGTACCACCGCCGCATGTTGCAAAAACTGTCCGCGCTGACCGGGCTCGAGCTGTACGAATCGGACAACCTCTTCGAGTCGATGCAGAGCCTGGCCGACGCCGTCGACTTTTCCGCGGCCATGCGCACCCTCGCCGTCACCCTCGACCGCATCGCCAACGACTTTCGACTCCTCTCCAGCGGGCCGGCCACCGGCCTCGACGAGATCCACATGCCCGCCGTCCAGCCCGGCAGCAGCATCATGCCCGGCAAGGTGAACCCCGTCCTGGCCGAGATGTTGAACATGGCCTGCTTTCACGTCATGGGCAACGACCTGACCGTGATGCTGGCGGGCCAGGCAGGGCAGCTCGAGCTGAACGTCATGATGCCCATCATCGCCCACAACCTCTTTGAGAGCATGCAGGTGCT
>DATHUZ010000011.1:0-3600 GCA_035461725.1 Anaerolineae bacterium | reverse complement strand
TGTTGCGCTGCGCCGCAAAGTTGTCGAGCGGGCGAGTCACGATGCGGGCACCGTGCCGGGTGGCAATCTCGACGGTCGCGTCACTGCTCTGGTCGTCAAGCACGACCTGCTCATCTGTCCACGCCAGGCTGTCGAGGCACGCGCCGATATGGCGCGCCTCGTCGTGTGTGAGCACGACCGCCGAGACCGTTGGGATCGAGCTCTGCGGCGTCACAGTGCTGCTACCTCCCTGTACGCTGCGAGCCGGCGTGCCATCTCCTCGTCCGAGATCTCGCCGCGCCGGTGCGCAGCCAGCACACGGTGCGTCTCGGCCCTCAGTCCGGCGTGTACCAGCTTGTGTGCGAGCCAGCGAAACCGGGCTGACTCGTGTTTTTGGAACATCAAGAAGCGACTGCGCCAGAGCGCCACAAACATCTCGTCGCGAAACTGGCGCGTGCTCTGCCCCACGTGGTGCACGATCTCGGCGGTGGGCACACAGTAGATCTCGGCGCCTGTGGCGCGGATGCGCCGCGCCAGGTCGATCTCTTCGCAATACATAAAAAAGCGCTCGTCAAACCCATCCACCTGAGCCAGGACCGTATCGCGCACCATGAATGCGGCGCCGAGTGGGTGATCGATGGGGAAGGGGCGGCGGGCATCGTACAGCCGCCCGGGGTAGCGGCCGTTCAGGCGGGACTCGACCAGGCGCGGGTGGATGGGAAAAAAGTCGATCAGGATCTGGGCCAGGCCCGGGAAGGCGAACGCCGAGTGCTGAAAGGTGCCGTCGGCGTGAAGGAGCCTGGCGCCGGCGGCGCCAGCGCGTGGGTGGGCGTCGAGAAAGCGCACCATCTCGCCCAGGGCGTCACCGAGCACCCGGGTGTCGGGATTCAAAAAGAGCACGTGACGGGACCGCAGCGCGGCATCACGGGGCAGAGCGCGCAGGGCCAGGTTGTTCCCGGCTGCAAACCCCACGTTCTGGTCATGGGCTATCAGCCGCACGCGGGGAAAGCGCTCGCGCACCATCTGCGCGCTGCCGTCGGTCGAGGCATTGTCGACCACCCATACCTCGCCCTCCAGATCCGACCGCGCCAGCCCTTCAAAGACAGAACCAAGCGCTTTTTCCAACAGCGCTCGGGTGTTGTAGCTGACAGTGATGATTGACAGGTCCATAAGGAATGAGAGATTAGAAACGAGAAATGAAAAGCACCTTTTCATTTCTCATTTCTAATTTCCTATGGCGTGCCACTGTTGATCGAGATTCGATCCACATAGTTGTTCTGCGTGTCGATGCCGACCCATTGGTGGATCAGGCCACCCCAGGCAAAGACCTGGGTGCGGGGAAAGGGCTCGACCAGCTCGATGCAGCCGGTCACCGTGCCCCGGCGGCCGGGGTCGAGGAAGCATTGCTCCTGGCCCTCGATCGTCTCGCAGCGCAGCTCTTCCGGCTTGCCCACGGCCCAGCGATATGGAAAGTCGATGAGAGATACGTCAAAGTTGACGCCAAAGCGCCAGGCACCCGGCTGCTCGTGAAAGCTGTCGTCGCCCATCTCGACCGCCAGTGTGTTGTAATTCTGGTTGTTCTTGTACGTGGTCCCCGAGGCAGGGCCTGACGTGCGCAGTGGCACCGTGGAATAGTTCTCGACGTACGTTGTGAAACATAGGGTCGATCCGAGTGGAAGGTAGACTTCGGAGCTCTCCACGCTGCGCATCGCGTCGCTCCAGAGGATGCTGCCATTCACGACCAGGCCGCGCGGCTTGCCACCGTCGACGATCGTGACGGTGTCGGTGACGACGACGTGATAGCCGGACAGGTCGCGCGCCTCGGCGGCGACGACGTAGGTTCCGTCGGGCGGCGGCTGCGCGCCGCGATCCACCCCGCCGTCATAGTCATAGTAGTGGTAGCCGGCCTTCCCGGTCTCTGCCAACTGCTCCTGCTCCTCGATCGGGTAGGTGATCTCGGGGGCAGCAGGGTCGTAGAGGTAGACCAGAACACTGGCGACGTCCTTATTGAGGACGTAGCTAAAGCCGGTGCGGTCACGGAGGCCGTCCTGGTTGGGTGTAAACTCGGGCAGCGCCACGGTGAACTGGCGCAGCTCCGGGACCTGTGCGTCGCCGCCTGACAGGCTGATCTGGCCCTCAACCTGGGCCACCTCGCCGTCCTCGGCGACCGCTTCGACCACCCACGTGTAGGTGCCGTCGGGCAACACCCAGCTCATCACCTGCTGGCGGCCGTACTCGTTCTCGATCGAGTAGGGCTGATTCACGACGCCGCCCCACTGCACCTGATAGTCGCCCGGCGAGCGGGGACGTGCTTCTCGAAAGTGAAAACGTGTGCCGTCTGCGTCGACGAAATAGATAGACAGGTCCGCGTTACGTGACAGCGAGTACGAAATGTTGGTCGCGTCGTCGCTGCCGTCGGCGTTGGGCGAGATGACGTCGGGTGATACGGATACGTCGGAGAGCAGAGGGCGCAGGTGGCAACTGCCCAGCGACCCGCTGAGCAGCACCGCGACGATCAAGATACCGGCCAATCGCTGCTTGCTCAAAAAGCTCTTCCTCGCGCTCAAGGTGGGGCTAGTGTACCAGAACGCTCCCTGTTCGTCAAGTCACCCATCGTCAGTGCACCAAGGACCAAATTCCCAGTTGACACCGTCCCATAACTCCGATATAATAGAGCCAACTCTTGGCGTCAAGGTCCGCGCTCGCCCCGCCAGATCAACTCACACACCATGCGCCGGTGCGTGCTCTCGAGTACGGGGGGGCGGGACAAACGCGAGAGGAGAAAGGAGGCATGCCACACTCCGGTTTCTTGCCGGGAGAGAGAGCCGGACAGGTACTTCTGATGCTCGCAAGGTGGTTGTCCATTCCAAGCCGGCGGCGGATAGCGCCGCTGCTGGTTGCCATGACAGGCATAAGCATCCTGGCGTTTTTTTCCTGTGTGGCCGTGGTGGTTGGGGGCCTGTTGATCTTGCCACAGGTTACCGACGAGGCACCGGCACCTGCGGCTGCGTCTGTCACACCTACGCAGGTATCCGACCTGTACGTCAGCCCGCTGGTCGCGCCCACCTCACTGTCCGTCGAGCCCGAGTCGGCGGTGAGCGCGCTCGCGCAGTCGACCGCCCAGGCGGTGGCGGTCGCGACCGACAGCTCAATGTGGGTGTCGCCGATCGAGCCGACGCCGGCCGCTGTTCCGGTCGGCGCCGGTGTGGACGCTCCAGGTACCGGCGCGGATGCTCCTTTGCTGCTCGAGCCGATCGACGTGCCCGGCCCGACAGAGAGTCTTCAACTCGTCGCCACATCGCAGTTGACCCTGTCCTCTGTTATTTTCGTGGAAAACAGCGGCCAGTTTGCCACCGCCGCCCGCTTTGCCGTGCGCGGTGCAGCCGGCGGCAGCACCTGGCTTGCGGACGATGCGCTGTGGATTGTACTCCTGGATGCGGCGACAGCGAGCAACGCGGGACCGCCAGACGGAGCAGGCGTGGAGAGCGACCTGCAGGCGGCGCAGCGCGGGGTGATGCTCAAGCTCACGTTCCCGGGCTCGAACCCAGAGGTGCGCGCCGAGCCCTTCAAACGTCTCGATACCCGAGTGGCCGACCTGTCAGAAGAGAGCGCGTCCGGCGG
>DATHUZ010000010.1:0-1972 GCA_035461725.1 Anaerolineae bacterium | reverse complement strand
GGGAACTCGGTCAGCAGCCCGATGGCGTGGCGCACTTCTCTCGCCTGGCGCACCGTGTCGAACCCTGCCACGCGCGCCTGCCCCTCGCTCGGCTTCAGGATCCCGGCCAGCATGCGCACCGTCGTCGTCTTGCCCGCGCCGTTTGGCCCCAGCAGCGCCAGGATCTCGCCCGGCGCCACCTGCAGGTTGATCCCATCCACCGCCGTGAACCACTTTAGCCCCTCGTCGCCGGCGCGCGCGTGCTCCAGCGGTGAGCACTCGCGCTCCAGCGCCGCCGTCGAGCATGGAAAGCGCTTGGTGAGGTTCTCTGTCTCGATCATCCATTCCGGCATAATGCGCGTCTCGTCCCCTCGATGCGAGTGCTGGCATTATACCAGGTTTCAGGGTTGGTGACAACAGGGGGTGGAAGATTGGAAGTCTGGCAGGTTGGCGCGTTGGTTATCAGTCAAGCTTGAGCGGCTCCCAGTGCTCGCCGGCCCACTCGACGAATGCCACCGGCCGCGCCATGCGCCGCGCCGGTCGCAGCTTGTCGGTGCGCACCAGCCCTTCCGTCACGGACTGCCCGTCGAGCGTTTCCACCGAAGCCACTCCCGAATCGAGGAGTGCCTGCACAGGCTGGAGCCCGGTCAGCTCGCGGCAGCAGCCGACGACGATGTACCGACCGTCGCCGCCGGTGGCGGCCAGCCCGACGGCCGACAGTGCTCCGATCATGCCGCTCTGGTCACCGCCCAGGCCCTCGAGCCGGATACCGTGCGATGCCGCCAGGCTGCGCGCCTCCGCCAGCGTCACCAGCATCTCTTTGGCGCGGCGTCCAAACTCCACCACGGCCCCGGGCACCTCGCGTGCTACGCACAGGCCCGGGTCACTGCCCTCTATCAGGTCGGCACACATCATGGCGCGTACCTTGCCGAACAACTCTTCCAGATCCAGCGGCCCGTCCTCCCTGACGTGGATGACGGCACTGCTGTTGTTCTTGGTGCACGGCACCCGTGGATCGACGAGCAGTTGGTGGCGTGTGATGCCCACCACCTGGTATCGCCCGGCCCCATTTGCCAGCTCGGCGGCGATGGTGCGCGCCAGTTGCCCTGTGCCCCTCGTCCCCACGATATCCGTGTCGTCCATGCCGATAAAAACCATCGCTTGACAAACCTCACATTCCAGCTTATAATGGTTTTGGGCATATGCCCAAAATAAACCAACTCCCGAAAGGAGCCTACCATGGCCAAAATCTTTGTTCGTGAGCGCCGCCACGCCGGGCGCGGTACCGGCCGCCCTCGCTTTGCGATTATTGCCAGCCAGGGCCTCGACCTGAACGTCTACAGGACGCGCCTGCGCCGTGTCGAGCTCGAGACCCTCGCGTCTCAGCTCGGTGCCGAGATCGTCTACCTGCCGCGCGGCGAAGGCAGCGGTGAGCCGGAAGGCGATGACCGGCCGCGCCACCGGCGCCGGCACCACGATTCCGAGTAGCGCCCGTGCCGCGCCCGCGAAAAAGGCGCATCCTGTCTCAGCGCCCCCGTCCGGCCATCTACAAGCCGGCCGGCGTCGCGCTCGACGACCTGCGCCGCATCGTGCTTCTGAACGAGGAGCTCGAAGCCCTGCGCCTGGCCGACCTCGACGGGTTAAGCCAGGCGCAGGCGGCTCAGCGCATGGGCGTCTCTCGCTCCACCTTCCAGCGCATCCTCTCCCGCGCCCGGCGCCAGGTCGCCCTCGCCCTGACCGAAGGGCAGGCTCTGCAGGTGGAAGGTGGTACATTCGACCTGCACCCTCCCCTCATCGACTCACCCTGAGACTCGTAGCACGTGCACTCAGTCGTAGTGAGCGCCTTGGCGCCGGCTCTCCCCGCTTGTAATGAGCGCGTCAGCGCCCCTCCACCCGCAACCCCTGCCGTGCGCCCTGCGAGTCTACCGCGCTCCAGGTCGCATTGATTTGTTAACCTGCAAGAGCCCTCGCTGTCGCTCTCGCAGAAACTCGG
>DATHUZ010000009.1:0-5032 GCA_035461725.1 Anaerolineae bacterium | reverse complement strand
GCAAACGTTTGTTGTTCTACGGCCAAATTCTCTTCTTGGCTTTTGTACGATTTTCGAGTATAATCAGAACAGGCTTGCCGGGGCCACCACCCGGCAGAGTGCAACACGAACGTGATTTGGCGGCAGCTCCGTCGACGGTGGCTCACAGGACAGCACCAATCGTGCGGGCAGGAGCAGGGTCGTAGAGCAAAGAGGCCATTGCGACAAATGAATGCCCTTTTGTTTCAAAAGGCAGAAGAGCACACGCGGCGCGGCAGGTGGGTCAAGATCTTGTTACTGGCGGCGATGGTCGTGCCGGCATTGCTGGTTGTCGTCACCACGGTGCGGCACGGGGCGTTGGCCAGCGTGTGGGTTCCGAGCCTGGCGCTCGAGCTGCTCCTTGCGGGCGTGTGGTATCTCGTGCATTGCGGCCAAGAGGCCGCCAGGACGGCACAGATCGAGACACCAGGCGAGCCTCTGGAACACGCGGTGATCGGCTTCTTTCGCACCACACCCGATGGACGCATTCTCGCTGCCAATCGTACCCTGGTAGAGATACTCGGCTGCGAATCGTTCGATGTCCTCGCCTCACGGAGCCTGGAGGAGACGGGGTACGCACCTGGCTACACCCGGGCACAGTTCAAGGAGCGCCTGGAGCGCGAGGGGCAGATCCGTGGCCTGGAGAGCGCCTGGATACGGCCGGATGGGAGCGTGGTGCACATCCGGGAAAGCGCGCGCACGGTGCGAGACGAGGATGGGGTCCTCCTTTACTACGAAGGCACAGTGGAGGACATCAGCGAGCGCAAGGCGGCAGAGGAGCTGCTGCGCGAGGAGGAGCATCGCTACCGGGCGCTGTTCGAGCACACGACGGATGCCGTGTTTATCCTCGACCTCGACGGTTTGATCTTGACCACGAATCAGCGCGCCGATAGGCTCCTGGGGTGCAACGTAAAGGAGCTGGCAGGACAGCCTTTCTGCCAGGTGGTGGTGCCGCGCGAAAGGCAATCGCACCAGAGTCAGATCGCCGCGCTGCGCGAGGGCCAGGGGCAGCCGCGCCGGGAGACGGTTTTGCAGCGCGCGGATGGCAGCGAGGTGGATGTCGAGATCCACGCGACGCTGGTGCGCGACCTGGCGGGTCACCCGCTCCACCTGCAGGGGATCGTGCGCGACATCAGCGAGCGCAAGCGAGCCGATGCGCAGCGCGAGGCGCTTCTGCTCGACCTGATGAACCGGAGCACGCAGCTCTCCACCGCCGTGGAAATCGCGAATTCGACGAGCACGATCCTCGACCCGGCCGTGCTGATGGCCGAGACCGTAGAACTGATCCAGTCGCGCTTTGGCTTCTATTACGTGGGCCTGTTCACGGTCGACGAGGCGGGCCAGTATGCCGTGCTGCGCGCGGGGACGGGAGAAGCGGGGCGCGAGATGCTGAGCCGTGGGCACAAGTTGGTGGTTGGCGGCGTGTCGATGATCGGCCGGTGCGTGGCCGACGGCGAGCCGCGCGTGGCGTCGGACGTTGGAGAAGAGGCGATCCGTTTCGACAACCCTATGCTGCCTGCGACGCGCTCGGAGCTGGCGCTGCCGCTGATCACCAGGGGCGAGTGCCTGGGCGGATTGTCGGTGCAGAGCACGCGGCAGGAGGCGTTCGCGGCGAGTGACGTGGCGACGCTGCAGGCGATGGCCGACCAGCTTGCCAACGCGCTGATGAACGCACGGTTGTACGACGAGGTGCAGCGCTATGCCACGCGTCTCGAGGATCTGGTCGCCGAGCAGACGTCAGAGCTGCGCGCGGTGAACAAGGAGCTGGAAGCGTTCGCCTACTCGGTGTCTCACGACCTGCGCGCGCCGCTGCGCAGCATCGATGGCTTTGGTCAGGCCCTGCTCGAGGACTATGGATCCAAGCTCGACGGCATGGGGGCCGAGTATCTGCGCCGGATGAGGGCGGCGAGCGTGCGGATGGGACGGTTGATCGACGATCTGCTGCACCTGTCGCGCCTGACGCGCCGCGAGCTGGCATGCGACGACGTTGACCTGAGCGCGCTCGCACGGGAGGTGGCGGGCGAGCTGCAGCGGACCGCACCCGGGCGCGATGTGGAGTGGGTGTTTGGCGCAGACCTGGTGGCGCACGCCGATCCGGGCTTGATGCGCATCGTGCTGGAGAACCTGCTGGGTAATGCGTGGAAGTTCACAGAGAAGCACGCGACGGCGCGGATTGAGTTTGGCCTGCTGGATCGGGAGGGCATGCCCACTTGTTTTGTGAGCGACGATGGTGCCGGTTTCGATATGGCCTATGGTGCCAAGCTGTTTGGCGCATTCCAGCGGCTGCATGGCGTGGGCGAGTTTGAAGGGGTGGGCATCGGGCTCGCCACCGTGCAGCGCATCATCCACCGCCACGGTGGACACATCTGGGCTGAATCGGCCGTGGAGCAGGGGGCCACTTTCTTTTTCACGCTCGGTCCAGGCAGGAGGCCAGGCGGTGAATGAAAAGGGCCTCAGAGTAGAGGGAACAGGGAGAATCATGGCAGACGACCAAGAAATGGGCGAGGATGGCACAGACCGGGAGGAAGAGGAAGCACTCCACCTGCGGGTGGCCGAGTTGTCTTCCCAGCTCGAGCTGGTGAAGGAGGACCTGGAGGCGCTCAACTACTCGGTATCTCATGACCTGCGCGCACCGCTGCGCAGTATCGAGGGGTTTTCGCAGGTACTGCTCGAGGAGTATGATTCGGTGCTGGACAGCACGGGGCAGGACTATTTACGGCGAGTGGCGTTGGGTGCCAGGCGTATGAACGACATGATCGATGGGCTGCTTACCCTGTCGCGATTGGGGCGCAGCGAGATGCACCGCGAGCGGGTGAACCTGGCGGGGATGGCGCGCGCTGTCGTGGCCAGGCTGCGATCGATGCACCAGGATCGCGAGGTGACGGTGGACATCCCGGAAGAGGTGTGGGCGGAGGGCGATCTCGATCTGCTGAGGGTGGTGGTGGAGAACCTTTTGGACAACGCCTGGAAGTTCACGTCGGGGCGGCCGCAGGCACGGATCGAGCTAGGCGCCAGGGCGCAGAATGGGGTGACGGTCTATTTTGTGCGCGACGATGGCGCCGGTTTTGACATGACGTACACGGAGAGGCTTTTTGCGCCCTTTCACCGGATGCACCGGCCCACCGAGTTCGAGGGCAAGGGAATGGGGTTGGCGCTGGTACGGCGTGCCGTGCACCGGCACGGCGGGCGGGTATGGGCAGAGGCCGCCGTGGATCGGGGTGCATCGTTCTATTTCACATTACAGGCCGGAGGAGGCACAGAGTGACCAAGGTGATCTTGCTCGTAGAAGACAACCCGGATGACGAGTTGTTGACGCTGCGTGCGTTGGAAAAGAGCCACATCGCCAACGAGGTGGTGGTGGTGCGCGATGGGGCCGAGGCACTCGATTATCTGTTTGCGACAGGTCCGTACGTGGAGCGAGACGTGAGTGCTTTGCCCCAGGTGGTGCTGTTGGATTTACGGCTGCCGCGGATCGATGGACTGGAGGTGCTGAGGCGGCTCCGGGCAGATGCACGGACCAGGCTGCTGCCCATCGTCATCCTCACTTCTTCAGATGAGGAGCGCGACATCGTCGACAGCTATCGCCTGGGGGCGAACAGCTACATCCGCAAGCCTGTCGACTTTGCCCGCTTTAGTGAGGCGGTGTGCCAGCTTGGGCTGTACTGGCTGATCCTGAACCAGGGCCCTCCAGGTGGAAGGAATATGTAGATGGACAACGCGCTCGCGGTACTGGTCATCGAGGACTCGGAGGACGACGCGTTCCTCATCGCGCGGCAATTGCGGCGAGCCGGGTACGAGCTGATGATGCATCGCGTCGAGACGGCGGAGGACATGGAGGCCGCGCTGGAGAGCAGGCGGTGGGACGTGATCATTGCCGATCATTCGATGCCGCGCTTTAGCGGTACCCGCGCGCTCAAGCTGATCCAGGAGAAAGGGCTGGATCTGCCGTTCATCGTCGTATCGGGGACGATCGGCGAGGAAGCGGCCGTTGCGGTGATGAAGGCAGGGGCGCACGACTATGTGATGAAGAACAACCTGATCCGCCTGGGGCCCGCCGTGCGCCGCGAGCTGCAAGAGTCGAGGGAGCGGCAGGCGCGCCGCCGCGTCGAGCAAGAGCTGAAGCAGAGCGAAGCACGCTTTCGCAAGATGGCGCAAAACATTCAGGATGGGCTGACGATCATCGAGCGCGGCAAGGTCGCGTACGTGAATGAACGGGTATGCGAGATTTTCGGGTACGCGCGCCACGAGCTGACCGGGCTCGCCGGGTTCGAGCTGGCTCTGCCCGAAGAGCGCGAGCGACTGCAGAGCATTGCCGAGGCTGGACGCAGCACAGGCCAGATGCCACACGAGCTCGAGTTCTGGATCCGGCGTAAGGATGGGGCGCGGCGCTGCATTCAAAACCGCTACTCGGCCAGCATCGAGGATGGGCAGATCATCGGCCGCTACGTGGTGACGACAGATATCACAGAGCGCAAGATGGCCGAACGAGAGCTCGAGGAGCGGCGTACCTACCTGGAGCGAGTCCTGCGCGCTGCACCCGACGCGATCGTGAGCCTCGATCCAGAGCACCGGATCGTCGAGTGGAACGCGGGGGCGGAACGGCTCTTTGGCTACACACGCCAGGAGGTGATCGGCAGGGACCTCGACGATCTGATCAATGGCCGGGCGACGACAGAGCAGCCACGCACCTTCACCGCCCTGCTGCTGGAAGGACAGGATTTGCTGCCTGTGGAGGTGGTCCGCTATCGGAAGGATGGCACGCCGGTGGACGTGATCGCTGCCGGGTCGCCCATCGTGGTCGACAGCGAGCTGATCGGGGCCGTGGCCATCTATACGGACATCTCGGCGCGCAAGCGCGCCGAGCGGCTGCTCCGGTCTCTCAACGAGGCAGCGCTGGCGGTGGAGAGGGCACTGACGGTCAAAGAGATTTTCGACACCTTGGGCCAAGAGTTCACCAAGCTCGGTTTCTACTGCGCCGTGATGCTGCTCGACGGGCCAGAGCAGGAGCTGCAGC
>DATHUZ010000008.1:0-5900 GCA_035461725.1 Anaerolineae bacterium | reverse complement strand
GCCGGGCAGCACAGGCGGGAGCCCCGCGCCGTCCGGGGCAGACCCCGTACGAATACCGGCAGGCACTCGACGAGCGCTTCCCCGACCTCGAGCCCGACTTGGAGGGCCTGACCGAGGCCTTTATCGTCGCGCGCTACAGCCGGCAGACCCTAGAAGAAGAGGAAGCCGAGGCGGTGCGTCCCTTGTGGCAGCGCATCAAGGCCGCACTCCGCCGCAAGCGCGCGACCGAAAAAACTGGCTAAAGACAGGCCCGCTCGTAGGGACGGCTTTAGCCGTAGAATGCTAGAAACGGAGCATCACGAGAATGGAACTGGAACAAAAGCTGCAGCAGGCGTGGCAGGTGCGAAAAGAACACTTTGCCGACGAGATCACCTGGTCCTACCCCCTCGACACCGCCGTGCTCAGCCTGACGGGGCCGCACTGCGCTCTCAACTGCGCCCACTGCGGCGGCCACTACCTCAAAGGCATGCGCCCCATCTGGGAGACAGAGCCCGACGGCGCCGGCACCATCCTCATCTCGGGCGGGTGCGACAGCCGCGGCCGCGTGCCGGTCCTCACGCACGCCGAGCGGGTCCGTGCCTGGCGTGCCGGGCGCCTGATGAACTGGCACGTCGGATTCGTGTCGGAAGCAGAAATGGAAGCGATCGCGCCGCTCGTGGACGTTGTGTCGTTCGACTTTGTCGGCGACGACGAGACCGCGCGCGAGGTGTATGGCCTCGACGTGTCTGTCGACGACTATGAGGCCACCTACCGCCTGCTCCGTCGCTACGCACGCACCATCCCACACGTCACCATCGGCCTGCGGGGCGGGGCACTGGGTCACGAGATGCCGGCCCTCGAGCGGCTGCAGGCACTGGGAGCCGACGGCCTGGTCCTGCTCGTATTCATGCCGACGCCCGGCACGCGCTACGCCGACCGCCTGCCCCCCGCCCCGGAGGCGGTCGCCGGGCTGGCGGCCGAGGCGCGCCAGCGCTTCCCCGACGTGTCGATCTATCTCGGCTGCATGCGGCCCAAAGGCGCCTACCGCGAGGCTGTCGACCCGCTTGCCGTGCGAGCCGGCCTGAACGTCATCGTCAGCCCCTCACGTACCGCCCGCCGCGCCGCGCAGGATCTGGGACTGACCGCGCACGAAATCCGTACCTGCTGCGTGTTCTAGTGGAAGGTTCGAAGATTGGAAGGTTGGAAGGTTGGAACGCGCAGGGGTCCAATCTTCCAATCTTCCAACCTTCCAACGGAGTTTGTCACACCCGGTCTTGCGTGCTACAATGGAGCGGGTATTTTCCCGCCAGGTAATCACAACAAAGGAGGTCCAGGGAGGAGATGAAGGTCAATCCCAATCTCAAGTACGACCAGGAACACGAGTGGATCCGCGTGGAAGGTAAGGAAGCAGTCATTGGCATCAGCGACTATGCACAGGATCAGCTTTCAGACATAGTGTACGTCGAGCTGCCAGAGGTGGGCGACACCTTTGAGAAGGGTGACGTCTTGGCCGTCGTCGAGTCGGTCAAGGCCGCTTCCGACGTTTACATGCCTGTCGACGGCCAGATCCTAGAGGTGAACACCAGGCTCGAAGACTCGCCCGAGCTGGTGAACCAGGACCCGTACGGTGAGGCGTGGTTCGTGCGCATCTCTCTCGACGACCCGTCGCAGGTCGACGCCATGATGGACGCCGCCGCGTACGAGTCCTATTTGGAAGGGCTGGAGGAATAAGATTCCCGGAGGGTAGAATGGACTACGTTCCGCATACAGAAGCGGACCGGGAAGCGATGCTGGCCGCCGTCGGAGTGGAACAGGTGGCGGACCTGTTCGACCCCGTGCCGGCGGCCTATCGTTTCCCCGAGCTGGCACTCCCGGACCCGCTGTCCGAGATGGAGCTCATGGGCTTACTACAGGCCATGAGCGAAGAAAACCTGGATACGAACCACTTTCCCAGCTTCTTGGGGGCGGGGGCGTACCACCACTACGTCCCGCGCATCGTCGACGCCGTGATCAGCCGCAACGAGTTCTACACGGCCTACACGCCCTACCAACCCGAGATCAGCCAGGGCACGCTGCAGGCCACGTTCGAGTACCAGAGCATGATCTGCGCCCTGACGGGCATGGAGGTCTCGAACGCGTCGCACTATGACGGCGCCACCGCGACCGCCGAAGGTGTGATCATGGCGCTGAACGCGACGCGGGGCAAGCGGCGCAAGGTCATCCTGTCGCCCACCCTCCATCCCGAGTATCGCGCTGTGGTGCGCACCTACCTGCAGGGCATGGAGATCGAGATCGTGGGCGACGAGGTGACCGGCCTCGACGTGGCGGCCCTCGAGAGTACTACCCGGCGCCTGGTCGACCTGGTCGACAAGGACACGGCCTGCCTGGTGGTCCAGATGCCCAGTTTCCTCGGGCAGATCGAGGACCTCGCCGGCGTCGCCGACAGGGTGCACGCCGCCGGCGCCATGCTCGTCGTAGTCACCAACCCCGTCGCGCTCGGGCTGCTCAAGCCACCCGGCGAATATGGCGCCGACATTGTGGCCGGCGAGGGCCAGGCGCTCGGCAACGGTCTGAACTATGGTGGCCCCTACCTCGGCTTTTTCGCCTGCCTCAAAAAGGACGTGCGCAAGATGGCCGGGCGGCTGGTGGGGCAGACGGTAGACACTGAGGGTCAGCGTGGCTTTGTGCTCACCCTGTCGACTCGCGAGCAGCACATCCGGCGCGAGCGGGCCACGTCGAACATCTGCACCAACCAGGCCCTGATGGCGCTGGCCATGGCCACACACATGGCCGCCCTCGGTCCAACCGGCATCCGCAAGCTGGCCGAGCTCTGCTATCACAAGGCGCACTATGCCGCAGAGCAGATCGCGACGCTCGACGGCTACCAGGTGGTCAACAGCGCGCCGTTCTTCCACGAGTTTGTGGTGCGCTGCCCTCACCCGGTGAAGGACGTGAACGAGTATCTGCTGGAAGAGTGGGGCATCCTGGGTGGCTACGATCTGGGCCGCCACTATCCGGCACTGGAGAACCACATGTTGGTATGCGTCACCGAGGTCGTCGCCAGGGAAGAGATCGACGCCCTCGTGACGGCGCTCGACGAGGCGGGGGCGGAGGTGGTGCGATGAAGGCAGATTTCGGAGTGCGTTGTTCGGGCGTCGAGCCGGTCATCTATGAGCTGAGCAAGCCCGGCCGCATGGCGACGAGCCTCCCGGAGCTCGACGTGCCCACCGCGCCACTGCCCGCCGACGACATGCTGCGCCAGGGCGTGGCCCTGCCCGAGGTGAGTGAGCTCGACCTGATGCGCCACTATGTGCGCCTCAGCCAGCTCAACTGGGCCATCGACATCGGCTTCTACCCGCTCGGGTCGTGCACCATGAAGTACAACCCCAAAGTGAACGAGGCCACGGCGCGCTTGACCGGCTTTGCACTCACCCACCCTTACCAGGACACACACACGGTGCAGGGCAATCTGCGGCTGATGTTCGAGCTGCAAGAGATGCTCAAAGAGATCTCGGGCTTTGCCGGCGTCACGCTCCAGCCTTCCGCCGGAGCACAGGGTGAGCTGACCGGCATTCTCATCATGCGTGCCTACCACCTCGACAGGGGCGACACGCAGCGCACGCGCGTGATCGTGCCTGACAGCGCCCACGGCACCAACCCGGCGACGACGAGCATGAGCGGCCTCGAAGTGGTGGAGGTACCCTCGGACGTGCGCGGCAACGTCGACCTGGAAGCGCTCAAGGCCGTGTGCGACGAGCGTGTCGTCGGCCTGATGCTCACCAATCCCAACACCCTTGGCCTGTTTGAGGAGCAGCTTCCACAGGTGCTCGACCTGATCCACGACTGTGGCGGGCTGGTGTATGGCGACGGCGCGAACATGAACGCCATCCTCGGTATCGCCAGGCCCGGCGATCTCGGGTTCGACGTCCTGCACTTTAACCTGCACAAGACCTTCTCGACGCCCCATGGCGGCGGTGGGCCCGGAGCGGGACCTGTGGGCGTCACGGAAAAGCTCGTTCCCTACCTGCCCGGTCCGATCGTCGAGCTGTGCCACTGCGCTGAGGCGGGGTGTGACTGCGGGTGCAGCGCCGGCGACGTGGAAGAGCTGGGTGACGACGGCGTCTGCTTCCACCTGGTGATGCCTGAAAAGAGCATCGGCCAGGTCAAGAGCTTTTACGGCAACTTTGGCATCCTGGTGCGGGCGTACACCTACATCCGCGCACACGGTGCCGAGGGGCTGCGCCGCGTGAGCGAGATGGCCGTCCTGAACGCCAACTATCTGAAGAGCCGCGTCAAGGGTGTGCTGCCCATCACGCACGTGGACCGCACGCACATGCACGAGTTCGTGGCCAAGGGGATCATCCCTGAGGCGCCCGACGTGCACGCCCTCGACATCGCCAAGCGCCTCATCGACTATGGCTTTCACCCGCCCACGAACTATTTCCCGCTCATCGTGCCCGAGGCGCTCATGATCGAGCCGACAGAGACAGAGAGCAAAGAGACACTCGACGCGTTTGCCGACGCGCTCGCCGCCATTCGCCAGGAAGCGATCGACGATCCCGAGATCCTCCACGGGGCGCCGCACAATGCACCCGTGCGCCGCCTGGACGAGGTGCGCGCGGCACGCGAGCCGATCTTTTCCTGGCAAGACAGCCCCGAAGCGGGCGGCTGATACGCCGCCGCACCGTCGCGGGAACAAGGAAGGGGCCTCACCTGTATCAAGATCGGGTGGCGCCGCTATAAAGGGTTGACACACGATGCCCCACGCCGTCCATCGCGGCGTGGGGCTCTTTTGTAGGAGACGCGAGTGAGACGCAGACGAGCCGCATCCTGGTTGGGGCAACGGCTCATTCTTCCAGACGTCCGATCTTCCAATCTCCCGGCTTTTCCTGTATAATGAGCTCTGACGCGACAGGAGAAGTGAGATGGACTGCCCAAACTGCGGTGTGTACAACCCGGAAGATCGGATCAAGTGCTGGCGGTGCGACCAGGAACTGCCCAAGCCGAAAGAGACCAGGAAGGAACAGAAGGACCCGGCCGCGCTTCAGCGCCGGATGTGGATCCTGGTGGCCGTCGCCGTGATCCTCTGGCTTTTGCTCACCTGGGTGGTGCTGCCGCTTCTGTTCGGTGGGGGCGCGACGCCCTGAGAGGCAATTGACCACCCTGGCCGCAACAGGATACCGTTGCTGCGCCAGCTCATCGCTCCTGCTCCTAGCGCTCGGATCGTCCGTCAGGGCACCTGGCCGCGCCTGGGAAGCGGGTGACGAGGAAGGGGGTCGCGTGCAGGGAGGCCGGCTCCCCATCGACAATCCATTCTGCGAGCAGCAGCCCGCCCCCGGGCGCGTGCATGATGCCGTGGCCGCCCCAGCCACAGTCGTTGAAAAAGCCGGCCAGGTGAGGGGCGGGCCCCAGGATCGGGTCGTCGTCGGGTGTGACCGGCCGCAGGCCGGCCCAGCCCGATTGGACCCCCGCCTCTTCGAGCGCGGGCGCGCGCCGCAGCGACTCTTCGATCACCGTGTCCAGGAACTCCCAATCCACCTGCGGGTCCTCCTCGTCGCTCTCCACGGCACCCATGCCGACGATCAGCCCCGGCCCCTCGCGGCGCATGTACCAGGGCGGCTCCATCTGGTAGGTAAAGGGGATCGACCGGGCGTAGGCGGGCACCGGGCCGGTGCAGAAAATGTGGCGCTTTCTGTTCGCGATCGGCAGATCCAAACCCGCCCAGGCGGCCACCTCGCGCGCTCGAAAGCCGGCGGCGTTCACGACGCAGCGGGTGGCGATGGTGCCCGACGTGGTACGCACGCCGGCCACGCGCCCGCCGCTCGTTTCAAGCCCGGTGGCGCGCACGCCCTCGATGAACCGCACGCCGCGGCGCCTGGCATACGCCGCGTAGGCCATCATGATCGAGTGGGGATCGAGCC
>DATHUZ010000007.1:0-5257 GCA_035461725.1 Anaerolineae bacterium | reverse complement strand
CAGATGCTCGTGTTCGCCGGCCTGCCGCTTGCTTTGCTGTCGGGCGTCGCGCCGCGCCTCGACGCCCGGCTGGCGGCGTGGCCTGCCTGGGCCGGCCTCGTCGCCCTCGTCTTGCTCTCCAGCTATTTCTACCTCGCGCCCGAGTTTATTCAAGTGGCCCCCGGCCCCGAGCCGGTCGCCCTCTTTCAGCCCGTCGAAGCTCACGAGCCCCAGATCGCGCTCCTCGACTATGAGATCGAGCCAGCTACGGCGCTGACGCCCACGCTCACAGTGACGCTGACGTGGCAGGCGGTGGCGCCGGTGGAGGGGGACTATACGATCTTTGTCCACGTGCTCGGCGAGGGGGAACGGGTGGCCCAGCAGGACACACGCCCCTGCAGTGGCGAGTGCCCGACGGACGCCTGGCAACCGGGTGACATCATCGTCGACCGCCACCAGGTGGCGCTGCCGCCAGGCGCCGTGGCAGGCGTCGACCGGCTGGCGATCGGCCTCTACCTGCTGGAGACCGGCGAGCGCGCGGCGGTGTATGGCCAGGATGACAGGACGGTGTATCTCGATGTCCGGTGAGCTTGAGGTGCGGCGGTTCTCCCCCCCCCCTGACCCCCCCCGAAGGGGGGGGGAGAGGAGTAGGGCACCCCTCGACCTTTACCCTTTGCTCATCTTGTTCCTGTCGCTGTTCGCCATCGCGCCCATGCTGCAGGGTGGTTACCAGTGGGGGGCTCACGACGCGCGCCACAGCGTCTATTTTCTCTTTGAGTTCGATCGCGGCATCCAGGACGGGCTGCTCTTTCCGCGGTGGCAGCCCGACTTTGCGTTCGGGTATGGCTATCCCTTCTTTAACATCTATGGCCCGCTTGCCTTTTACGCCGGCGAGCTCTTGCACTTGCTCGGGCTCGGTTTCGTCGGCGCGGTCAAAGCGGTGTTCGCTCTGTCGATCTCGGCGTCGGGGCTGACCATGTACTTTTTCGCCAGGCGCGTGTTTCAGCCCTCGTCGTCGCGAGTTAGCGCCGCAGGGCCGAGCAGCGCCGCCCTGGTGGCGGCCGTGGCCTACATGTTTATCCCCTACCGCCTCGTCGACGTCTATGTTCGTGCGGGCCTGGCCGAGTCGTCGGCCTACGTGTTCATCCCGTTGGTGCTGTGGGGCGTGTGGGCCACGCTGCACGCGCCGCGCTGGACGAACGTCCTGGGCCTGGCACTCGCCTACGCCGCCCTCCTCCTCACCCATCCCTTGAGCGCGCTGCTGTTGACGCTCATCCTCGTCTTTTTGATCGCCGTACTGTCGCTGGGGCGCCTCGCCGACCGCTATCCGCCGCGCACGCTGGCGCGCTCCTCGCTGCTGCCGGCGCTCGCCTGCCTGGTCCGCATCCTGGTGCCTACAGGCGCTGCCCTGCTCCTCGGCATCGGCCTCAGCGCCTTCTTTGCCCTGCCGGCCATGACCGAGAATCGCTTTGTGCGCGTCGACCAGTGGTATGGCGGCCGCTATGCCTGGGGCGGCGATTTCGTCGAGTTCTTTCAGCTTTTTTCACCCCGCTGGGGCTTTGGCGCCAGCGTGCCGGGACCGAACGACGAGGTGAGCTTTCAGTTGGGCATCGTGCCCGCCGTTCTTTCGCTGTTGGCCGTTGCCGGCCTCTTTCGTGCCGGCGCGCGCCGGCACCTGGGCCACGGCGCCTGGCGCCTGGCACTCTTTTTCGCCGCGTTGGCCGCCGCCGTCGTCCTGTTGATGCTCGGCATCTCGGCGCCGGTGTGGGACGTGTTGCCCCTGGTGCGGCTCGCCCAGTTCCCGTGGCGGCTCCTGACGCTTACCACCTTCTCGCTCGCGTTCCTGTGTGGCGTCGCCGCGGGCGGCCACGACGATCATCCAATCCCTTCCACCGCGGGCGCGCGCCGGGGCGCTGTCGACGTGGCTACCCTGGTGCTCGTCATCCTGCTCGTGATCGCGGGCTTGCCCTATGCCGAGGCAGAGATGTCCAGGCGCCCGGTCTCGGTGGCGGAGCTGATGCGCTTTCAGCAGTCGGCCGACGAGATGACAGGCTCCACGGCGTGGGTGCGCGAGATCCCTGAATGGTCGCCGCTGGCCGACTATTACATCGCCGGCGAGCCGCTGACCTCCAAGGTCGATTTTGACGCGCTCTACCGCCAGCCGGGCCGGCCCCACGCGCGCACGATCGAGCTGCGCGCGCACAGTGAGCTGGTCGAGTATTCGGCCGAGCGCCCGGTGCTGATGACCTTTAACACCTTCTACTACCCCGGCTGGCACGCCTACCTGCTCGACGCCGAGACGGATGCCGTGATCGACGAGCTGCCGATCGCGCTGCGGGGAGAGCTGGGCCTGATGACGGTGCGCGTGCCCGAGGGCGTCGGCCGTGTGCTCCTGCGCTTCGAAGACACGCCGCTGCGCCAGATGGCAAAGGTTGCCAGCCTCGTCAGCCTGCTCGCAGCCGGAGTGGTGGCCCTGGTGGGGGTGGCTGTGGAACGGCGCGGCAGAGCGCGGCGCGCCCAGGTCGCGCCGCGTGACGAGGAGGCATGGCGATGAGAAGGCTCCGCCTGCCACGCCCGCGCTGGCCGCGAGCCTGGCGCGACCCGTACCTGTGGCTGGTGCTCATGTTCGCGCTCGTCGCCGCGCTGCCACTCGCCGGTCCGCTCTACTTTTTCGACGCGCACGACGCCTGGAACACGGTCTTTTTTCTGACCGAGTTCGACGCGGCGATCCGCGACGGGGTGTGGTATCCCGGCTGGGCCACCGACCAGGCGCTCGGCTACGGTTATCCCACCTTTGTCTTTATCCCACCCCTGGCCTATTACGCCGCCGAGGTTTTCCATCTGCTCGGCGCCGACCAGGTGGCCGCGGTCAAGTGGACCTTTGCGCTGGCCACCGTGGGCGCGGGCCTGGGGATGTATCTGTACGCCCGGCGCGTCGCCGGCCGGCGGCGCGGCCTGCTGGCGGCGGTGGTGTACGTGTTTATGCCCTACCACCTGGTAGATATCTATGTGCGCGCCGACCTGGCAGAGTACAGCGCGTTCGTGTGGATGCCCCTCGCCCTGCTGGCTTTTCACGAGTTAACGGGCCGGTTCACCCCGCGCCGCCTGGGCCTGGCAGCGCTGGCCTACGGCGCGCTGTGGCTGACGCACAACCTCGTGGGGGTGGTGTTCACGCCCCTGCTGGCAGCGTATATCCTCTTGCGCGTGTTCCGTGCGTCGCCATCGTGGCGGGGGGGCGTGCGCCGGGCGCTCGGCGCCCTGGCCGGAGGGGCGCTCGGCCTGGGCGTGGCGGCCGCCCTCGTGCTGCCCAACCTGCTGGAGCGCGAGTATATTGTCCAGGAGCAGTGGGTGCGCGCCGGCTATCACTATGCACTCCACTTTCTCGATCCCGCCCACCTGCTGTCGCCGGCGTGGGGTTATGCGCCCGGGGTGCCCGGCACGGCAGGAGGGGCTTCGTTCCAGCTCGGCGCGGTTGCGCTCACCCTCGCCGCGGTGGCCTTTCTTGCAGCGATGCGCCGCGGCGCCCGTTCCAGCCGCGAGCGCGCCCTGATCCTCTTTTTCGTCGCCGCCACGGCCGCCGTCGTCGTCACCATGATGCCGATCTCGGCCCCACTCTGGAAGCTCGTGCCCATCGCCGCCCTCATCCAGTTCCCGTGGCGCCTGCTCGCGCTCACCAGCGTCACCCTGTCGATCCTATCCGCCCTGGCGCTCAACAGGCAGCAAGCAGCAAGCAGACCGCAGACTGGTTCCCGAAGCAACGAATCTACCAACCTACCGGGTCCCATCCTGATCCTTGCCCTGGTGGCCATGCTCGCCAGCCTGGGCTACACCCGGCCCCAATACACGCCGACGCCGGCCTCGGCGGGCACGCCACTGTTGAGCATCGAGTTCGAGCTCAAGTACGAGGACATGCGCGGCATGGTGGCGTGGACGGAAGAGATGCCGGCCACGTCGCCGCTGGTGGAGCAGTACCTGTCGGGCCAGCCACTGGTGACGGCCGAGGTGCTGGCGCCCGGCGCGTCGGTCGAGATGGTGCGGGCGGCCGGCGCTTCGGACGAGCTGTGGGTGCGCTCGGCGGAGGGGACGTCGCTGCGCTTTTACACCTACTATTTTCCGGGCTGGCGCGTCTACCTCGACGGCGAGCGGCTGCCCGATTCAGCCCTCCGCCCTGAGGGCGAGCATGGGTTGTTGACGGTCGACGTGCCGCCCGGCGAGCACCACGTCCTCCTGCGCTGGGGAGACACGGCGGTGCGCGCCATCGGCAAAGGTATGACCCTCGTGTCGCTGGCACTGGCGCTCGGCCTCGTGTCGTGGGGGTGCTTACGCCGTCACTCGTAATTTGCCACAGAGAGCAAGCTCTGTTATAATATGGGTCAGATTGCGCAGGTCGCGATTCTGGAACAGGACGGGGCGCACGTGCGACGTCCACAGACCGGCTCGACGTGCCCAAGGTGGGCGCGAACGCGAAAGCCGCCTCTGCTGAACCTGGTTCAGACCATAAAGATAGTGACCTCGGAAAGGTGCTGGCCTGAACCGAGAAGTGGAGCATAACAAGTTTATGGAACCGAGTCCCCAACGGCGATGTCCCCAGTGCGGGACACCCGTGGCACAGCGGGCCGAGAACTGCCTGATGTGCGGGGCGCTGTTAAAAGAATCGAAGCGGAGGCGAGCGCGAGCACCAGAGGGCGATCTGTTGTGGCCGATTCTGATCGTGGTCAGCCTGGTCGTCATCTGGCTGTGGAAGCCATGGCAAAGCGCGGGCCCACAGGCCATGGCGCCGGCCGTCGAGCCGACGGCCACACCCACCTCTACACCTGCCACGCCGACGGTCACGCCCACGGCTACCCCTTCTCCTTCTCCAACCTACTATGTCGCGCCCACGGCCACCCCTCTCTACTCACCCACCCCGCCTCCGACGCCCACCCTGCCGCCCAATTACACCGAGCATACGGTGAAGGAAGGCGACGTAGTCAGCACCATCGCCAAGGAGTATGGCGCGACCACAAGCGCCATCCTGAAAGCCAACGGGCTGAAGGCGAACACGATCCTGCACGTCGGACAGAAATTGATCATCCCGCTGCCGATCGCCAACACGCTCACGCCAACCACCACCCCCACGCCGTCGCCGACGCCGTTCGTGTACACGATCAAGTCGGGTGAGACGTTGAGTGTCATCGCCAAGCGCTACAACACCACGGTCGAGGCGCTGATGGCGGCCAACAACATCGTCGATGCCACGCGCATCAACGTCGGCACCAAGATCCAGATTGTCCAGCCG
>DATHUZ010000006.1:0-4880 GCA_035461725.1 Anaerolineae bacterium | reverse complement strand
TCCCATATGCGAATCAGCGACACGACGGCAACGGGATTGGCATATACGCTGTACGTGGGCACGCACACCGTGCGATCGCGATAGTGGTCGACAGGCATACGATCGTGATCATGGCGGCTTTGCTCTGATTCTCGCCGGTGGTGCCCAACTCACCGGTTCTCTGCCAGCCTCGGTCCCCCCCTTGCACCTGGGAAGGTTCAGTAGCTGTGGCCCGCGGTCACGCCCCTGCCGCGGGCATGCTGCTGTTAAAAATATCCCGGTGCAGCTTCCACTGCCCGTCCTCTTGCTGCCACACGACGATGTACTTTCCCTGGTCCAGCGCCTGCTGCTCCGGTCCAAACATCGTCCACCGCCCGACCTCTACCGCCGTTTCGCCATAGCCCGTCACTTCTGCAATGTCGAGCCTGGCCTCCTGGACCCCCATGTCCAACACGGCTTGCCAGAACCCCTGGATCGCCTCCGCGCCGGTCATCATGTCCGCGTTCGGTGGGAGGAGCTGGCCGTTCCTGGTGTAGAGACCTGCCAGCCCGGCAGCGTCTCGCTGCTTGAACGTAGCCATAAACTGCTCGTCGGCCGCGGCGATCGCGGCGTGTATGTCCATCGAGACGTTCATCGTGACAATACTCTCCTTTCGGGGGGAACACAACGCCGTCCATCCTGCCCTGCCGGGGCATTTCTGCCCGAACGGGCAGCACTTCCCGGCAGCCGGGCGCGCTTGCCTTCCACAGCTACTCGTTGTCTGATGTCACCTCCTTTCCCTGCCCGGCGCGTCACCCGATCAGTGCGCGCCGAACATCCTCTGCAGCACGGTCGCCAGCGGCGTGGGCGTCACGCCATACGCGGTGGTCGTCTCGGCCATCGGCACCGGGGAATCAAATGTTTCCATCTTGTTGAATTGTTGAAGAAGCGACCGTGTGGTGCATCAAGTGGAAGCGGGCCGAGTGCAAGCTCTGCTCCCATAGACAACGATGATGGTTCTATAATACGACAAAGTGCCCCGGATGTCAAGAGGCAATTATATGACCCGCCAACAAGGTGTGGCCCACCCGGCGCCAGGCGCCGCAAAAGCGAATTCCACTCCTCGGAGGGAGCCGGGCGAGCGCTCTGTCGGACCAATCCTCAGGCACGAAGGTTGAGAGGGTTTAACAAATCGGCCGGATTATGCTACAATGAAAGCAGACGACCAAGAGGAGTGTCACCGTGACGGACACTGTGATTGCCATTGACCTGGGGGGCACACGCATACGGACGGCGCTAATCGATGCCGAGTACAAGATCGTGGCGCGGCACGAAGAAGCGACCCTGCCCGAGCGGGGGCCCGAGGACCTGGTGGCGCGCGTGGCGGCCGCTGCCGCGCGCCTGTGTGAGCAAGAGGGGGTGACACCCGCACCGGTCGTGGGCGTTTCGGCATTAGGCCCCCTCGATGCAAGGCGGGGTGTGATCGTGTCGGCGCCCAATCTGCCAGGGTGGCGCGACGTGCCGTTCGGTGCGATGTTGAGCCAGGCGCTCGACAGGCAGGTCGTGACAGGCAACGATGCCAACGTGGCGGCGCTGGCCGAGCAAAGGCTGGGCGCCGGGCGCGGGCACGACCACGTGCTCTATCTCACCGTCAGCACGGGGGTTGGGGGCGGGGTGATCGACAGTGGCCGGCTGGTGGAAGGACAGGGTTTTGGGGGAGAGGTGGGGCACATGACAGTGGACCCGGACGGGCCGGTGTGTAACTGTGGCAACACCGGCTGTCTCGAAGCCCTGGCCTCGGGCACGGCCATCGCGCGCCGCGCCCGTGGGCTGGTGGAAGCGGGGGTACGTACGGCGATCGGGGAGCTGGCCGGGGGCGACGTGCAGAGAATCGACGCGCGGCTGGTGCACACGGCGGCACAGCAAGGAGACGTGGTGGCGGTTGACATCTTTCGGCAGGCGGGTGCCGCCCTGGGGACGGCTGTCGCCAGCCTGCTCTATCTGCTGAATCCGTCCATCGTCGTCATGGGGGGCAGCGTGATGCAGGCAGGCGACCTGCTGCTGGTGCCGATGCAGGCGACGCTGCGCCGGCGCGTGCCGGCGCTCTACTGGGAAAAGTGCCCCATCGTGCCCGCAGCGCTTGGCGGCGACACCGGCCTGATCGGTGCCGCGATCGTGGCACGCGAGCGCCTCGCGGAGCAGCAAGAGATCGGCTGAGGTTGAGCGGCAGAGAGGCCGACATAGAAGGAGCTTGCCAGGTGACGTACAGCAGCGACCTGCACCCGACGCTTTATCGCGCTGTGGAGCAGAGCCCGAGCACGGTGGTCATCACCGACAGGAACGGCAAGATCGAATATGTGAATCCCAAGTTCACGCGCCTGACCGGCTATGCGGCCCACGAAGTGCTGGGGCAAAACCCAAACTTGCTCAAGTCGGGGCTGCAGGGCCCTGACTTTTACGCAGACTTGTGGGCGACGGTAAAGGCCGGCCAGGAGTGGCGCGGCGAGTTCTGCAACCGAAAAAAGAATGGAGACACGTATTGGGAGTCTGCTTCGATCTCGGCGGTGTTGGACGACGAGGGGCAGATTACCCACTTTGTCAAGGTGGCCGAGGACACGACGGCACGACGAGAGGCACAAGAGGCGCTGCAGCGCTATGCGGCCGAGCTCGAGGCACAGAACCAGGAGCTCGACGCATTTGCACACACAGTGGCGCACGATATCAAGAACCCGTTGGCCGTGCTCATTGGGTTTGCGAGTATGATCGAGAACGAATACGACGCCCTGTCTGAAGCAGCGATCCGCCAGTCACTGGCCCGCATGCTCGGCAGCGCGTTCAAGCTCAACAACATCGTCGACGAGCTGCTCCTGCTGGCCGGGGTACGCAAGGCGGAAGTGATGGTGGCGCCGATCGATGTGGCGCGCACGGTCGACAGTGCGTGGCAAAGGCTTGCCGATCTCGCGGCAGAATATGGCGCACAGCTCATCGTACCCGGCCAATGGCCCACTGCGCTCGGGTACGAGCCGTGGGTCGAGGAAGTGTGGGTCAACTATTTGAGCAACGCGATCAAGTATGGCGGGAACCCGTCGCGGGTCGAGGTGGGCGCGGAGGCTAGCGACGGGATCGTTCGCTTCTGGGTGCACGACAACGGACAGGGCCTGACGTCCGAGGAGCGGGCACGATTGTTGGTTCCCTTTACCCAGCTTGCCCAGGCGAAATCGAAGGGGCATGGGCTGGGCCTGTCGATCGTCCGGCGCATCGTGGAAAAACTGGGGGGAGAGGTGGGGGTGGAGAGTGATGGTGAGCCGGGGCATGGCAGCACGTTCAGTTTCACGCTGCCGGCGGGAAGCAGTAACGCTCGCCAGGGGGAGATTGCTTTGCTCGCTGGCGCTCGCTCGCAATGACAACCGCTGGGGGCCTGGCGCCGCGGGGCGCTAGCCTCCACCAATGATGTGGACGGCTTGCACCTGGTCGCCGTCGGCGACGGGGCGGGTGGCGTGTTTTTCGAGGGGCACCAGCTCGCCATTGACCGACACGACGACGTGACGGTGGCTAAAGTTGCAGGCGGCGAGAACGTCGTCGACGGTCATCCCTTCGCGCCAATCGACGTCCCACTTGTTGTTTACGCGGATCATCTGTCTTACAAACCCTTTCTCTACGAAAAGGGCGCAGAGCCGGTTTTCGGCTCTGCGCCCTTGCAGTTGTCTTCAGATCGTCAGCTCTCGCCGTTTGTGTGGGCCTCGATCAGCGCTACGACGTCGGGATAGTCGATGCCGAGTGCGCGGACGGTGTCCAGGGTGGGGATGCCGTCCTGGGTCCACCCGCGCCGGGCATAGACGGCGTCGATCAGCTTTTCGTACTGCTCTTCCCGGTAGCGGCGCAGCGCCAGGCGTTTTTCGGTCGTCGACATCCCAACCGGCTCACAGCCGACGAGCTCGCGGAGCTGCTTGTCGTAGCGGTCCGCACGGCTCTCGTACTCGAGATCGGTGACCGGGCCCACCGAGCGATAGGGGATGACGTCGTGCGCACGCCGGCCGTAGCCCATCTTCAGGTTAAAGACGCGCTGAAAGTTGTAGACGACCTCGGACATGCGGACGAGGTCGTCACCCGTGTGCACGTCGTCACGCCCGGTGACACTGCGAAAGAGCGCGACATAGTTGTCGACGTGCTCGGGCACCTTGGCCGCGTCGAGACCGCTGTAGCGGGTGCGGTTGTCGGCAGGCTCGACGTCGTTCCAGGGGAGCTTGCATAGCCCGTTGAGGCCAAACCAGGTGCGCCACATGGGAAAGTAGTGGAGCGCCTCGGCCTTGTCCTCGAAGGTGGGGATCTGGTTGTTGACGGCGTCCATAAAGATGAGCCACGCCTCGTCGTGCTGCGGCCCCTTGTTGGCCAGGCCATAGCCGCCCTGCTGCGCAAGCGATTCTTTGGTTACGTACTCGCTATACTCCAGACCCTTGGCCTCCATGCCGATGTCCTGGAGGAAGTGGGGGTCGGCACCATAGTCGCGCGCGAAAATCTCTTTCATGCGCCGGATGCCCTGGCCCAGAATCGCGCCAAACCCTTCCCCGCGGCCCATCTGGTGTAGGACCTCAAGCATGGTATCGACATTGCCAAAGTTGAGCTTCAGGCCGCCCGTCGCCCGGTCGTCGATCTGGCCTTCTTCGTAACACTCCATGGCGAACGCCAACGCGGTGCCGAAAGAGATGGTGTCGATGCCATAGGTGTCGCAGTAAAAGTTGGCTTCGAGGACGGCGTGCGGATCCCAGATGCCGCAGTTGGCGCCGATGCCCGCGACCGTCTCGTACTCGGGGCCGTCGACGTTGACCTTCTGGCCCTTGTAGGGGCCGGTATAGAGCTCGAATCCACCGGCGAATTTGGCGCAAGCGAGCGTGCAGCCATACCAGCAGCCATCGGGCGCGTCC
>DATHUZ010000005.1:0-9300 GCA_035461725.1 Anaerolineae bacterium | reverse complement strand
ACGAACTGGCCAAAGGGCAGGCCCACCGCGCCCAGGTCGAGCCAGACGAGGGGGTTGATCCGCTGCCAGAGGGCATAAATGGTGATGCCCACCAGGCCACCCACGATCGCACCATAGATCCCCAGGCCCTGGAACCCCCCCTTCCAGAAGGCGACCGCGTCGATCGGGTGCTCGCGATACCAGTACCAACCGCACGGGCTCTGCGGCGTGCAGCCTTCGGGGATGGAAAAGACGTGGTAGAGGCGGGCGCCGATGATGCCCAGGACCACGGCAAACATGACGCCGTTCCAGACGTGCTCGGTGTTATAGCCGCGCTTGGCCGCGAGACTCGACGCCCATACGGCGCCGAGCGCCACGCCCAGCATGATCAGCACTCCGTACCAGCGCACCTCGTAGGGGCCCAGCTCAAAGATGATCGGATTGATGCGGTTCATGGATCCTCCAGCCAACGTGCTGTTCTCGATTATACCACAGGTTCCTTCCCGGCGCATCTTGCCCCTTCTCGCGAGTTGAGGTATAATCGAGGTACAATGGCGTGAGTCCCAACCCCAACAGCGGAGGAACGAGGTGTCAGAGGAGCAATCCGAAAAATACGGCTACCTGAAAGTGGTCGATATCTTTCAGGACCTGAGCGAGGCCGAGATTGAAGAGATCGACAAGGCGACGACGATGAGCAAGTATCGGCGCGGCAAGATCTTTTACATGCCCGAAGACACGAGCGAGGTCCTGTTTCTGGTAAAAAAGGGGCGTGTCCAGCTCTACCGCATCTCGCCCGATGGGAAAAAGTTGGTGATCGCCACGGTGGAACCGGGCAGCGTGTTTGGCGAGATGACGCTGATCGGCCAGGGGATGCACAACACCTTCGCCGAGGCCACCGAAGACTGTGTGTTATTGGTGATGAGCCGCGAAGACGTCGAGCGCCTGCTGCTCACCAAGCCGATGGTCGCGCTCCGCATTTTCCAGGCGCTTGGTACCAGGCTGCGCGAGACAGAAGCCCGCCTGCAGCAGATCGCGTTCAAAGGCATTCCGGCACGCCTCGCCTCACTCCTGCTGCACCTGAGTGACGAGCAGGACAGCGATACGATCGACGGCCTGACGCATCAGGACCTCGGCGAGCGGATCGGCACCTACCGTGAGACGACGACGCAGACGCTCAACACCTTCAAGACCGAAGGTCTGATCGACATCGGGCGCAAACGTATTACCATCCTCGATCGGGATGGCCTCGAGCAGATCGCGCAGAGCTAACGACGATAGCCGCCGTCAGGACAGCGACACCGCCACGCCCACGACGCCGGGACCTGTGTGTGTCCCGATCACCGGGCCGAGAGTGTTGATCGACACAGGCACACCGCCCAGCCGCGTCGACAGCTCGTGCGCCAGCGCCTGCGCATCGTCCGGGACGAGGGCGTGCACCAGGCCAACCTGGATGTTCGATCCGTTGCCGGCGACGTGGTTCTCGATCAGCTCGAGCATGCGCGCGTGTGCCTTTCGCTTCGAACGCACCTGCTCCAGCGGCTCGATCGCCCCATCTTTCAAGACGAGAATCGGCTTGACCTTAAGCAGGGTGCCGAGGAAGGCCTTGGCATTGCCGATGCGCCCACCTTTGGCGAGATACTCGAGGGTGTCGACCACAAAGAGGAGGTAGGTGCTCTCCTTCACTTCCTCGATCTTGGCGACTACCTCGTCGCGCGTCGCTCCAGACGCGATGGCCCGTCCCGCGGCCTCGACCATGTGCATCAGCCCGACAGACGTGGAGAATGAATCGACGATGCTGATGCCGGCCTCGGGAAGCATGTCGCGGGCGGCCATGGCCGAGTTCCAGGTTCCGCTCAACTTGCTGGAGATGGTGATGGCCACGATCTCGTGGCCTGCGCCTGCAAGCTCTTTGAACACCTCAAAAAAGGCGCCCGCAGACGGCTGCGAGGTGGTCGGCAGCTCGGCAGCCTCTTGCAAGCGCTTGTAGAATTCTTCGTTGGAGAGCTCGACTCCCTCTTTGAACTCCTCGTGCGCAAAGTGAACGCAGAGGGGCACGACCCGGATGTCGAGCCGCCGGATCGTCTCTTCCGGCAGGTATGCGGTTGAATCGGTTACCAACTTGATTGCCATTGTCTTCCTCCTCGGTGAGGTTCTAAATCAGTCCAGGGCTTCGAGGGCTTCTTCCAGGAACTGGACCAACATCGCGCGTGCCTCTTTGCTCAGCCGCCCCAGGTTCGACTGGTAGTGGTGTACCTGTTCCATCAGGCGCTGAGTGGTAGAAGGCCCGGCTTCGTCTTCGACATCGAGCGTGGCGCCCACGCTCAGGCCGGCCAGCGTCTCGAGCCCGGCCGAACCGTCTCCGCGCAGCGCAGCCAGCGCGCGGAACGGATTCAGGCCCGAGGCGCGTGCCCTTGCCCGCTGCATGTTCAGCAGCAGAGCACCGACCATCTCGGTACAATAGGTGAGGGGGGCCTTGGTCTCGGGCAGGCGAGCGAGTAGCTCGGAGAGTGCCTCGCGCGGACTCGTGTCGCGCGCCGCACGCAGCCTGCTGAGAACCCGCTCGCGCACGCCAGGCCACTCGTCGTCGGGCCCAACCGCCTGCTGTACGGGGCGCAGCACCGTTGCGACATTGGCAGTAGGCGCAAACATCACGGTCGACCTGCCAGGGCCCGAGTGCTCGGCAGCGAGGGCATAGCTAGAGGATGCCAGACCCTTGTTTTCCAGGACCTTGAGCATATCGTAGGCAGAAAAAGGGCTAACGCCGATCTGTTCGGCCACGTCGGAATAGTGCACGGGGGCCTGCCGCTCGCGGTAGAGGTCTACCAGCTTTTGCAGGAACGCACGCTGGCGCGCCGTCAAGCGTGGGATCGCGTCCACTTTCCTCCTCCCCCCCCGTGTATGATTCCCCAAAAAACCAAAATATCGAGGGTATTGTACCGCGGTTGGGCGTTTTTGTCAAGAAGCAGTGTTGGAACGCGGGAAGGTTGGAAGGCTGGAAGACCCCCAGCCTTCCAACCTTTGAGCAGGTTATTCGCGTGGCTGGAGCGCTTGCGCCTCGACAACCACGCCGCCTGTTACGGCAGCGAGCAGGTTGTAGGCGAGCCCCACGAGCATTGTAATGAGGGCGAGCAGCAGCCCGGAGGCGAGGGCCAGGCCGAGGATAGCGAGCACGAGGGCCAGGCCCGAAGCGCCTGTCACGCTGCGAAGCACGTTCAGCACGCCCTCGAGCTGGAGCAGCCGCACAAAATCGATGGTCGCCACCTCGCGGCCGAGGAGCGAGATGTCAAAATCCTGCCAGCTTTCAAGCCAGTGCTGGACGATGGCGGCGAGCCCCACGCTCAGCACGCCGCACAGCAGGCTGGGCAGAAAGGCAGCGACGAGGCCGAGCAGACATCCCATCCTGCCCAACGACGGGAGTACAACACGCTGGATCTTGATCTTCACGCCTCTGCCTCCCCTCGACTCTACTGCGCTGCGGCGATCACACCTTTACCTGGTACTTTTCGATGCCCGGCCGTGGCATCCGGCTCGCCAGCGCGCGGCGGTAGAGATCAACGTATTTGCCTGCAGAGCGCTGCCACGAATGGTCGACGCTCATGCCACGCCGCTGGATCTGGCGCCACACTTCCCGGTGCTTGAACGTCTCGACGGCACGTACCACCGCCGCAAAGAGCATCCACGCATCATAGTCGCCAAAGACAAAGCCGTGGCCCTGCCCGGTGCGTGGGTTATAATCCTCCACCGTGTCGGCCAGCCCGCCCGTGGCACGCACCACCGGCACGCTGCCATAGTGCATCGCCATCAGTTGGCTGGTGCCACTCGGCTCAACCCGGCTGGGCATCAAAAAGATGTCACTGCCGGCAAAAATCTTGTGCTGGAGCGGGGTGTTAAAGGTCAAAAAGATTGCCATCTGGTCGGGATAGTCCTGGGCCATCCGGCTCAGCACCTCGTGATAGCTCTGCTCGCCGGTGCCCATCACCACCATCTGCACTCCGAGGTCGAGGACGTGAGCCACGATCTGCGAGACAATGTCCAGCCCTTTCGAGTCGGTCAGACGCGAGACGATGCCGAGGAGCGGGATATCGGGGTTCTCCGGCAGCCTGGCCTCGCGCTGCAGGGCGAGCTTGTTTTCGAATCGCCGGTCGAGCGTCGAGGTGTCATAGCCCACGGCGATGTAGGGATCGGTGGCGGGGTCGGCCGTGTCATAGTCGATGCCATTCAGGATGCCGAACAGGCGGTCGCGCCTGTCGCGCAGCAGAGGGTCGAGCCTCTCGCCGTACTCGGGCGTGAGGATCTCTTGGGCATAGGTGGGACTGACCGTGCTCACCAGGTCGGCCCAGTAGATCCCGCGCCCCATCAGGTCGACGACCTCGTTCAGGTCGGCCATTTCCGGATGGTATTGGAACCCCCACTCGTCGAGGCCGGCGATCTCGAGGACGCGATAGCCAAAGATACCCTGGTAGGCGAGGTTGTGTATGGTGTACACGGTGGCGGTGTTGGCAAAGAAGGGATCGTTGCGGTAGATGGTGTTGAGCCAGTTGGGGACAATGGCCGTGTGCCAGTCGTGGCAGTGGATGACGTCGGGCTGCCAGTCGATCTGCTTCAGGCTCTCGAGGATGGCCCTGCAAAAAAAGATAAAGCGATCGGCGTCGTCGGGATACATATAGATACCTGGCCGGTCAAAGTAGCGGGCGTTATCGACCAGGTACACCGGCACGTCGGGTGAGATCGTGCCCTGTAAGATCTGCGCCGGCTCTGTGGTACGATTCATCGGCACGTCGAACGCCGGCACCACCTCTTTCAGCTCAAACTTGGCCGGGTCGATGCGCGCGTAGCGCGGCATGGCGACTCGAACGTCGTGGCCGAGGGCGCTCACCGCCTTCGGCAGAGAGCCGACGACATCGGCCAACCCTCCCGTCTTGGCAAAAGGCGCCACCTCCGCGGCAAGGACCAGGATTTTCAACGGATCGTGTTCAGCCATCTCGTGACCGTCCCTTCGTCAATTCTCTACTGTCACAAAAGCAGGGGCAGCCGCCGCGCTGCCTGCCCTGCCGGCCGCACAACAATAAGGGTACGGACCGGGCCAAGTATAGCCTACGTCGTGCCGAAAGTCAACCGGCGTGTGTCGCGCGTGTACTGGCCGGTTCAGGCGGTTACTCGGGGAGGTTGAAGATGACCACGTTATCCTGGCGGTTCGCCTCGGGGTACGCATCTGGGCTATCGGGTGGATTGATGGTGACGACCAGAGCGCCGGTTCGCACCCCAAGCGAAGAGATCCGGATGGCGCCAACGCCAACCCCTTGCCCACGCACGAGTGGGATGCGGTCGACGATCTTGCGCCCTGTCTCAGTTTCCACCTGCACAGGCACCCCGTCTGCATCGCGCGTGCCGCGATTCTGGACGGTGATGACGAGGACCCCTGGCTGCGCGAGCTCGATGCCTCCGCTGTCAACCCAGAAGTCATAGTCGGCCGGCTGCTGCGGGGGTGACGGAGCCACACCCGGGGCAAACCCGGCAGAGATGGCCACCTCGTTGTTGTCGTAATTATCCTCCTCGACCTCGGCCGCCCACTCCACGGGGTTGATCCGGACGGTAAGGGCGTCTCCCTGTGCCAGCTCGCCTTCGAGGTCGACGGGGACCCGCACGGTGCCGCCACACGGCGGGATCGGCGGCGAGTAGGCCACACCCGATGCCTTGCTCGAAAAGACGACGACAGGCACGTTATACACCGCGCGGTTGCCGAGGTTGTGTACCGTTACCAGGACGCGGCCGGCATCGGGCTCGGGCAGGATGTCGACCGGCTCGATCTCCAGGTCCACCCGCCCGGCACACAGGGTGCTCACCTCGGCATCGAACGGCTCGATCCAGAGGTCCACGAGCACGGCATTGTCGGCCAGGTTGGCTTCAGCCTGAGCAGGCAGCACACCCCGCCAGGCATCCGGCGGCCTGTTGGCCTGTATCCAGAGCCTGTGCTCGCCCGAAGCCAGGTTCCAGCGCACGGGCACGGTAATCGGCACCGAGACGGACGGCGGCACCGTGACCGTCATCACGTGCGTGAAGGCCTGGTAGCCGAACTCGTCCCGGATCGCAGAGAGGTGGACGACCAGCGGCACATCGGCGGCCGGGACGGCAGAACGGTTGTGGATGAAGGTGGTAAGCGTAAAGGGCACCCCGGCACGCAGGGGAAGCGGCGCCAGGGTGACGTCGGCAGGGTCGAGTGCGAGGGCGAGACGTGGGATTGGGGTGGCGGCAGCCGGCGTTTCGGCGGCATCGAGCGCGGTGGCAACCGCCCTGGTCTGCACCCTGCCCTCCTCTTCCGCCTCACCCGCGCACGCGGCGACGAGCAGGAGCAGGGCCACGGCCGCGCCGATCCTGGCTGTCAGGCGGAAGCGGGGGCAGAAGCTCAAGAGAAGAGGCCAAACGAGAGGGCAGCGCATCAGCGCGATGGCACGGTCACCGCATCCGACAGGGTCATGCGCACGTTGTACGTGCCTTCGTCCCGAAACACCTCGGTGGCCGACATCAGGTATTGCTCCTGGCACCGCGCCTCGAGCACGTCGGGGGTAACACGCAAGATCGAGACGCCGCGGCCCGGCAGAGGGCCCTCGACGGCCAGGTCGAAGCGATAGAAGCCGGTAGGACCGTCGACGTCGAGCTCGACGTGGAGCGAATCGATCTGGTGCTCCTGGTTGCTCTGGAAAAAGAGGGTCATGGTGTAGGGATCGCTCGGGCGCATGGTCCGTGGTTCGAAAACCAGGCTGGCACTGGGCAAGGTCTGGTCGGCCGGTTCCGGGAGTGGTGAGGGCGAGCGACCGGGGGCGACGACAGGGTCGTGGCTGCCGGAGAAGGGCAGGCTGTTGGCGGGGAGCTGAGAGACGATCGACACACCGGGAGTGCTCGGGTCGCCACCGGCCAGAAAGTAGAGCCCGACGCACAAAAAGGCGAGACCCACCAGCATCACCGTCGACTGCAGAGAGCGGCGCACGCGACGTCCACGGCGTCCCTTGCGCAAGTTGTGTTCGGCCGCGTAGACGATCCGGGCCGTCATTTCGGGTGGCAGCGTGAGACCCTGGACGGAAGCAGCGAGGGTGCGTCGCACATCACGGTCGAGCGCCGGACGGAAGCGCAGGTCGGCAGCGCACTCCGGGCACGATGCCAGGTGCAGTTCCAGCAGGTGGCACTCGCGCTGGCTCAACAAGCCCTCACGGTAATCGTCCAGCAGCAGGCTAGCAGCCTGGCAGTTCACGCGGCAACTCCTCGGGACACGGTTCTTTCGGCCTTGTTCTCTCGTTCTTTCAACACTTTTTTCAACCGCTTGCGCGCCATGTGCAGCCGCGATCGCACGGTGCCAGACGGGATGCTCAACACCTCTGCGATCTCTTCGTTTGACAGGCCGGCATAGTAACGCAGGATCACCACCAGGCGATGCTTCTCGCCCAGGGCGTCGATCGCCGCCAGCATCTCCTGCCGCGCCTCGCCCTGCATCAACAGGCGGTCTGGCTGCTCTTCCGGCTCGCCTGCGATCGTTGGCGCCGGCTCCGGCCACGGCAACACCTGGTACCACTTGCGCCGCATGCGCGACCGGCACGCGTTAACGGCAATCCGGTACAGCCAACCCTCGAAATTCTTGCCTTCACGCACCTCGAACCTCGGCAGGGCCCGAAAGGCGCGAATGAATGTCTCCTGCGTCATGTCTTCCGCGTCTTGCTCGTTGCGCATCACGAGGAAGCATAACCGATAGACATAGTTTTGATACCGAAGGATGAGCGTCTCTACCGCCAGCCGGTCGCCGCGCTGGCAGCGCAGCACCAGCGCCTCGGTATCGAGGCTGATCAGTGCATCCCCTCCACCATTCCTATCCTTCACATCAAGTAACTTCATACGCCCTCAGAACGTTCACTCGCCACCTTCCGACTTTCGGACCGGCGCGCCCCGATTCGCGACGATAGGAGGCTGCTTCGCCTCGTGGATGCCATCTTTCTCCCTGAGGAAAGGATACCACAAACGTGCGCTTCTGTCAATGCAAATGTTGTGTGGGGGGTACCGAACTACTGCGCGGTCAGGATCCAGCGGGTGTACAGCTCGTCGAGATCTCGTCCCGATACCGACTCGGCGACCGCGAGAAAATCTTCAGGGTGCGCCACCTTCCAGCGATAGCGATCGACGTAGGTGCGCAGAACCGTGAAAAAAAAGTCGTCGCCAAGCTCCTCGTGCAGGGCGTGAAAAAAGAGAGCGGCCTTGCCATAGACGATCACCTCGTACTCCCAGCTAAAGGCCGACGACGGCTGGTTGACGACCCGGTCGTACCCGTTCTCCACAGCCACCTGGTAGGGCATCAGCCAACGCAGGCCGACGAGTGCCTCGGCCTGCTCTGCGCCCTGTGCTCGCCCATAATAGATCGCCATCGAATACTCGGCCAGTCCCTCGTCGAGCCATGGAGTGTTGACCTGATCGTTGCCCACCTGCGCGTACCACCACTGGTGCGCCACTTCGTGCACGACCCGATCTTCGAGCTGGGCGCTCTGCCCACGGTAGAGATCGAGGCCGATGAGGTTCAGGCCGGGATACTCCATGCCATAGTGCATCAGCGGCGCTTCGACCACGTCCATCGCCTCGAAGGGGTACGGGCCGAACGTCTCCTCGTAGATGAGCAGCGAGGACACCGCCGCGTCGAGCGCGGCCTCCGCTGCCGCCTCGTCGCCGGGCAGATAGTAGGATCGGACCAGGGTGGCGCCGGCTGTCGATTGGAGCACCTGGTATCCGGGGCTGGCCAGCCACACAAACTCGCGCAGCGGCCCGCCTGTGACGCGGTAGAGGCGCTCGCTCCCTGCCGCCGTGCCCTCTTCGACCACCGTGCCCGAGGCGATGAGCACGAGGTCGGGCGGAAGAGCCAGAGAGACGTCATAGAGCGCCGTCTCGGCAAAGACGGCGTCGCCGTGGGTGGGGGCCACGTCTTGGTGCCAGCCTGCCCGATCGTAGGCGGCGAGCAGCGCATAGGCGTCGGGCAGGCTCCACACCCCCTGGCTCAGCCCAAAGAGGGCGTAGCCCGCCTCCACGACGGGGATGTCGATCTGGAAATCCAGCGCGATCTCGACGCCACGCTCGGGAGGCAGGGGGGCGGGCAGCGCCACCGCGAGCGCGGTGTCGGCCGCGCGCAGCTCGGCGGCGGCCGCCTGCCCGTCGACGCGCACCTCGCCGACGCTCATCCGCCCACCATACTGTGGCAGGTTCGGGTAGAGGCGAAAGACGATCTCGAACAGCGTGTCGCCCGTGTGGTTGGGAAAGGTCACCAGTTGTTGGCCTGTGAGGTGGCGGGCGCCG
>DATHUZ010000004.1:0-2287 GCA_035461725.1 Anaerolineae bacterium | reverse complement strand
GGGGCGGTGTACGAATACCAGGCATCTGTGGCAAGCAAAACAGAGGCGTGATGATCCGTCAATCCTGCGGATCCGCGTTCTCTTCCCTCTCGGCAAACGCCGCCTGCCTCGCCTGGTCTGACACCCCGTCGTACACCCGCTGCATCTGCATCCGGAACCCGCGCGCGTCCATCCCCTCGAACGCCGGCACCCCTGCCCGCTTCAACAGCCCGTACGCCGGCTCCGGATAGTCGACCCGGAAGGCCATCCCCTCTGCCTGCTCGCCCATCGTCCAGAAGTGGCCCAGGCATTCGCCCAGCGCCGGCACGTCGAGCGGCTCGATCTCCTCGTGCGCCGCCGGCGGCTGTGCCACGACCATCTCCGCCGCGCGGCGCTCGCGCAGCGCCTCGACGATCTCTGCCTTGCTCCGTCCGCGCAGCTCAAAGAGCAGGAAGGGGTCCTCGTCGAACCGCTCGCCGAGCAGGTAATAGACCGCGGCGATGTGCTTGCACGGGTTGGCCCAGTCGGGACAGGAGCAGTCCGTCTTCAGGTCGCCCTTTGACGCCGGAAAGAGCGGCACCTTGACTGCCCGGAACACCTCTTCGACGTCGGGCGGCATCTCGCCGTTGAGGAGTTGTGCCGCAAAGATCGCCTGCCCCGCCAGCGCGTCGAGCACGGTCTCCCACTGCCTGTCGGTCAGCGGCTTGACCTCGATTTTGACCCGGTACGGCGCCGGCCGCGAGCCCTGCACGCGCGACGCCACCTGCCCGGGCTGGACCTTGATATCGATCACCTGCCCGCGCCGCGCATAGCCCCGCCCGCGGGTCAGCCGTGCCGAGTCCATCAGCGGGGTCAGCGCCGCGATCCAGCGGTCTGCCCACCAGTTCTTGACAAACTTGCCCGACTGGCTCCTGGCTTTGATCCCATCCTCGACGTCGATCGGCCGCGTCACCTCGTAACTCGGCCAATACCCCTCATAATAACTCTGTCGTCTCTTGGCCACTCGTGCTCCTCCCAACATCACGCCCAATCCACCAATCTACGAATCTACCAATCTACCAAGCTACTCCCTCCTCAACACCAACAATTCTCTCAGCTCATCCGTCCCCAGCTCCGTCAGCCACCCCTCGCCGGCCCCCACTACACTCTCGGCCAGCGCCTGCTTGCTCTCGATCAGCGCGTCGATCCGCTCCTCCAGTGTCCCGGCACAGAGGAACTTGAACACCTGCACGTCTCGCGTCTGGCCGATGCGGAACGCCCGGTCGGTGGCCTGGTTCTCCACCGCCGGGTTCCACCAGCGGTCGAAATGAAACACGTGGTTCGCCGCCGTCAGGTTCAGTCCCGTGCCGCCGGCTTTGAGCGACAGGAGGAGGATCGGGGGCGCGCTGCCGCCTTCTTGAAAACGCGCCACCATCTTGTCGCGCTGCTTCTGCGGCGTGCCGCCGTGCAGGTAAAGCACCTCGACGCCAAAGAGCGCCTGCAGGTGGGCGCGCAGCATGTGGCCCATCTCGGCGAACTGGGTAAACACCAACGCCCTGTCGCCCACCGACAGGGCCTCTTCCAGCATCTCGCCCAGCCGCTCCAGCTTGCCCGAGCGCCCTGCCAGCGCCGACCCGTCGCTCAGGAACTGCGCCGGGTGGTTGCACACCTGCTTCAGGCGCGTTAACATGCCGAGTACGATGCCGCGGCGCTCGATGCCTTCTGAAGACTCGACGCGCAGCAGCGACTCTTTCACCACCGCCTCGTAGAGCGTGGCCTGCTCCGGCGTCAGGCTGCAATATACCTTCGCCTCGATCTTGTCGGGCAGGTCCTGGATGATCGCCGGGTCGGTCTTGACGCGGCGCAGGATAAACGGGCCGACCAGCCCTTTCAGCCGCTCCGTTGCCGCTTCGTCGCCGTAGCGCTCGATCGGCAGTGCCAGGTCGGAGCGAAAGTGCGCCAGCGAGCCGAGAAAACCGGGGTTGAGAAAGTGCATGATCGACCAGAGTTCCGCCAGGCGGTTCTCCACCGGCGTACCGGTGAGGGCGATCCGGTTCGCGGCCGCCAGCCGGCGCACGGCCTGGGTCTGCTTGGCGTGTGGGTTTTTGATGTTCTGCGCCTCGTCGAGGATCACGTCGCTCCAGCGCACCTGGCCCAGGTCGTCCACGTCGCGCCGCACCAATCCGTAGGTGCTGATCACGACGTCGTGCTCGCCCGCGGCGGCCAGGAACTCCTCGCCGCTGGCCCTGTCGACGCCGTGATGCACCATGACACGCAGGTTGGGGGCAAAGCGTTCGATCTCGCGCTTCCAGTTGCCCACCACCGACGT
>DATHUZ010000003.1:0-3854 GCA_035461725.1 Anaerolineae bacterium | reverse complement strand
CGGCAGGCGCACGACAAACGCGCGGTGGATCAGGTCGAGGTCGCGGCGCATCTCTTTGTGCATCAGCCGCACCAACAGCTTGATGCGCGCCACCGGGCTGGCCGGCGCGCCCTGATCGACGTGCAGGGTGGCACGGAGCTGCTCGACGCTCCACAGCGCCAGCTCGCCGAGCATCGCTTCTTTCGAGGCAAAGTAGTTAAAAAAGGTGCCCTTGGCGACGTCGGCTTTTTCGGTGATCTCTTCTACCGTCGCGGCATCGTAGCCCTTGGCGCGAAAGAGGTCGAGCGCCGCCACCAGCAGCGCCTGCCGTGTCTCTAGTTTTTTTCGCTCCCGGCGGGACAGCGATTCGCCCACCTGCCGCCTCCTGGCAAGAATGTGACCACGGCCAAAGTTGACCAGGGTCACATTTTACTCAGAATCGCCAGGGTTGTCAAGTAGGCGGTAGCGTTTGTACTTCTCCGGGCCGCGTTACCAGAATTGGGATCAACGCGTGCCTTACGACCAAACTCCCTCACAAACAAAACCCTCTGGCGACAGTGCCAGAGGTCTCTGTCTATGGCCTGGATCGTGGAGCTCGCGCGAGGCGCCGCGGCGCCCCCATTAGTCGAGAAAGCTGAGAATAAACGCCTGATCGTCCACGGTATCGACGCGATAGCCACCACCGGTCCCGGCGCAGTTCGCATTGATGCCGTAAGATGTCACGGCCGCGATGGCGGTGCTGTCGCCATAGAATATGGGCCCGCCCGAGTCGCCAAAGCAGGTGCCGCCCTCGCCGTTGCCCTTGCCCGGGTTGTTGGTGAACGAAGCCGAGACGCCATAGGGAATGCCAAACGTGCCCTTGACGCTGATGAGCTTCACCTCGCCGCGGTAGCGCACGAGGTCGGCCTGCAAAGAGGGCACTACGCTCTGCAGCCCATAGCCGACGACGGTGAAAGACTGGTCCTGCAGGCCGCGCCGCGTCGCCAGCTCGTCGAGCAAACCGACGTCGGCGAGGGTGCCGTAGGTGGGCAGGTTCACCGGCTCGCTGAGAAGGACGATGCCCACGTCGTGGAGATAGAAGGCATTGTCGTCATACTGCGGATGGGTATAGATCTCGGCAAACTCGATGCCGGTGCCACCGCTAAAGGGGTAGCCGTTGCCGGGCCGCCCCGCGCCGACATCGGCATCGAACCACACGCGCCCACCCGAGGCGCCAAAGGTACAATGGCCCGCGGTGAGCATCACTGTCGGCGAAAGCAGCGTGCCACTGCACCGCCAGGCAGGGGCCCCATCAACGTCAAAGACCAGGAGCCCTACGTAGGGATGGTCATTGCCATCCAATTCTCCAAACTGGACCGCTGCGACAGGGACGACGATCGACAGTAGCAGGAGCATGGTCAGAACAGCAGAAAGCTTGATGCGCATTTACATTCTCCTTCCGAAGGTAGATTTCAAGCGCAAGCGTCCACGACCGGCCAGACGTCCATTATAGCACTTTCTTCTATTTGTGTCAACAAAATCACAATAATAATTGAATAAAAAAAAAGAGGGACGCCGCACTGTGGCGCTGCGGCGTCCCGGCCACACCAGGTTGCTGATTACGCTCGATCTGCGATCTCGAGCGCCCGGTCGACGATCGCCAGTCCCTCGTCGAGCTGCGCCTGCGTGATGCACAGCGGCGGCGTCACAAACACCAGGTTCGACGGCAGAAAGCCAAACACCCCGTTCTCCCGCAGGAAGGGGTTCAACGGCGCCGACGGCAGTGGCTCTTTGGTCGCCCGGTCCTTCACCAGCTCGAGCACCGCAAAGAGGCCACGATAGCGCACGTCGCCCACCGACGGGTGCCGCTCCTTCAGCTCCTCCAGCCGCTGCCCCAGGTAGACGCCCAGCCGCGCCGAGTTCTCGATCAGGCACTCGTCGTCGTACACCTGCAGCGTCGCGACGCCGGCCGCGCAGCTCAGCGGGTGGCTGCCATAGGTCAGCCCGCCCATCAACGGCTTGTCGTCGAAATGGCGGGCAATCTTTTCCGAGACGACCACAGCCGCCAGCGGCACGTGCCCACTCGTCAGTCCCTTGGCCATCGTCATGATGTCGGGCGCCACGTCCCAATGGTCGACGGCGAACCACTTGCCGGTGCGGCCAAAGCCGCTCATCACCTCGTCGTCCACCAGCAGAATGCCATACCGGTCGCACAGCGCCCTCATCCGCGGCCAGTAGTCATCGGGCGGCACGATCACGCCATTGGTGCCCGTGATCCCCTCCATAAAGATGGCCGCGATCTTGTCCGGCCCCTCGAGCCGGATCACCTCTTCGACGTGGGTGATGCACTCGCGATGGCAGGTGTCGCGCGTCCAGCCGAACGTGCAGCGGTAGCAGTAGGGGTCGAACACGTGCACCACACCGGGCATGGTCGGCTCGGCCGCCCAGCGGCGATAGTCGCCGGTGAGGGCCACCGCGCCGTGGGTGGCACCATGGTAGGAGCGGTAGCGGGCCAGGATCTTGGTGCGGCCCGTGTACGCGCGTGCGATCTTGATCGCGTTCTCGTTCGCCTCGGCACCGCCCAGGCAAAAGAAGGACTTTTTCAGGCCCGCCGGCGTGCGCTCCGCCAGCATCTTGCCCAGCACACCGCGCGGCTCGGTGGCGAGCGCCGGCTGCACAAAGCAGAGGCGGCCCGCCTGCTCCTGGATCGCCTGCACCACCTTCGGGTGCTGGTGGCCGGTGTTGACGTTCACCAACTGCGACGCCAGGTCGAGGTACCGCTTGCCGTCGGCATCCCAGAAATAGACGCCCTGGGCGCGCACGGCGGGGATCGGATCCACGGTCGCCTGGGGCGACCAGGAAAAGAGGGTGTACTCCCGGTTCAGCTCAACAATCTCCTGGGCGGACATCTGTGTATCAGGCATACGTTCCTCCTTGAAATCACTGGCTTCCACTGCGAGCCTGCTGTCTCCCGCCGGGCGGTCTCCTGGCGCTGGGGCCTGTCTCTGACGAGCCCCGCACGGCGTGGGAGCATTGTAACACTGCCCGCCCCGGAATGCAAGCCCGTCACCGCCCTGCTCGCCCCAATCCGCCTCCAGGCTCAGCCGGTCCTGGCTGTTGTTGACCGTGTGCACCGGCGCTGCCTCTTCCGCCCGGCGCAGCGTCTCCTCGGCCCGAGCCCGGGTGATCCGCTGCGCCAGGCCGCGCTCGGCCAGCAACTCGGTTACCCCGGCCAAGATCAGGCACACGGCGCGCGGCTGGTCGCAGCCGCCCACGCTCACCCGGCAGGGTAGTTCCTCTTTGTGGATACGGTAGCGCGGAGCTGGTAGGTCGATCTTGTTTCCGATAGCACTTAACCCGCACAATCCATGATCGCTGGGCCGGTACACGGCCGAGGCGCACGGGCTGCGGGGCGGGAGCTTGCTATGGAACAGGACCTGTGGTAGAATGACCGGCGGACAGACGGTTTTCGGTTCTTACGCAAGTTACACAGAGATGCACAGAGATAGATAGAGAGATTGGGGCCGGGTTTCGAGTCGAAGGACTACACATTCCGAATGGGAGGGAGAGAGATGGCGGATTTTGGTGTGAAGGCGCGGGAGAATGGGCCGTACCTGATCAAGGGGCAGGCGGAGTATATCGACGTGGACGGGGTGACGCACCAGACGGAGGGGCGGGTGGTGGCGCTGTGCCGCTGCGGCGGGTCTAAGACGAAGCCGTTCTGCGACGGGACGCACCGGGAGATCGGGTTCCAGGCACCGCAGGTGGAGCTGGGGTTCACGAGCGGCGATTGACGATTTACGATTGGGGCCTGGCACGGGCGGCGTAGGGCCGGTCGTGCCAGGCGTTTTTGTTGGGTGGGGGACCCCGCCCCTCCTATGGCGATTTTCGGGCGA
>DATHUZ010000002.1:0-4510 GCA_035461725.1 Anaerolineae bacterium | reverse complement strand
CCGCCGAGCGAGGACCTCAGCCGTTCGGCGCCGGCGCCGGCCAGTGCGGCCGCCACCGGCAGGTAGGGGGTCAACAGACGGAACAGCGGCATCCAATCGCCGCTGTTGGCGACCACGGTGGCCACGGCCGTGAACAGGATCGACAGGGCCACGAGCCGGAAAAAGAGGCTGCGCAGGCTCCACCAACCGGCCACCGCGAGCAAGGCCAGCGGCCAGGCCGAGGCGACGAACCGGGCGACGTAGGTGAGACCCGCCCCCAGGCGCGGCCCCCAGATCGACCAGCTTGCCGCCGACAGCGACAGCAGCGACTTGGCGCGCGCGCTGTTGGGCACGACGTCGCCGAACACAGCCCACCGCCATAGGGTGACCGCGGCGATGCCGGCGACCCACACGAGGATAGGCAGCAGCACGAGGCGCGGGCTGCGCCCCTCGCGCCTGACAAGGAGAATGAAGGCCAGCAACCCGAGCAGGGCGACCGACTCGGGCCGGGTCAGAAAGAGGAGCAGGCCGAGCACCCCGAGCAGGATCGCGGAGCGGTCGCCTGGCTGCTGCGCGTAAGACCACGATGCCAGCAGGAGCGCGAGCAGCAGGACCGCGTACAGTCCCGTTTCCAGCCCCATCATCATCGATAGGACCAAGTTCTTGTCGAAAATCAAGAGTGCGAGCACCGGCGCCACCACCGCGGGCGCGACGCCGGCCCTCGAGAAATAGAGTGCCAGCAGGCCCAGGACGATCAGGATGCTCACCATCCCCAGCACCTGGGCAGATGGCGCCAGGGGCAGCCCCAGGAGGTCCAGCCCGACGAGCAAAAGGGTCCAGCTCAGGCTGGTCGTTCCCTCCACGGGCTGCCCGGCGTTGAAAACGTAACCCAGGCCGAGGCGGATGTTGTGGGCGTAGCGAAAAAAGATGTACGCGTCGTCGATCAGGTCGATCCAGTTAAAGAGGAGCAAGAGCACCGCCAGGAGGCAGGCAAGGGCCAGGACAGGCCACGCCGGCTGGGCACGATCAAACCTGGCGGGCTCGGAACCAGCTGCTGGGCGGCTGCCAGCCTGGCTGTCTCTCGGCGATGAGTGCTTCACAGCTCGAAAACCCTCGACACCCCTTTCGGCCCCACCATCGAGATCGGGACGCCGCGGGATTATAATGCGGGGGTATAGACGTGTCAAGTCATCGCTGCGCCGATTCACAAGATTTGACGCGAGGTGCAATTCGTAGTAAAGTGTAGGCGTCATGTTCGTAGGCTACCCGGCAGTCCATTCTGTGGGTTCGGAGGAGAATCCGTGATAGAAGACCAGACTCACGCCATCGCCCTGCCCGCCGCGGAGCAGGCACCGGCAGCTCGCCGCCCGGCACGCTGGCGCACGCTGTTCGCCCTGGCCTTTGGCTACTTTATCGACCAGGGCGAGGGGCAGGCCATGTCGGTGCTTTTTCCCACGCTTCAGAACCTGTGGGGCCTGAGCTACAGCAACCTCGGACTCATCGGCACCGTCCGCAGCCTGCTGCAGGCGCTGTCGGCCCCCTTCTGGGGGTTCGCCGCCGACCGCTTTTCGCGCAAGAAGGTGATCGTGATCGGCACCGGCCTGTGGGGCATCTGGACGCTATTCTGTGGGCTCACCCAGAATTTTGGCCAACTGCTGGTCATCCGGGCCATCTCGGGCCTGGGCCTTGGCTGCCTGATGCCTGCCACCTTCTCGATCATGTCCGACACCTTTCCGCCGCGGCAGCGCGGGCGGGCACTGGGCGTGCTCGAGGCGATCGGCGTGCTCGGCATCGTGATCGGGACCGTTGGCCTCGGGTTCCTGGCCTCGCCCACGTTGTGGCGCTGGGGCTTTATCGCGCTCGGCTCATTCAGCGTGGTGTCAGGGTTGGTGGTGTGGCTGCTGGTGGAGGAGCCGGTGCGCGGCGCCGCCGAGCCAGAGCTGGCAGGGCGGATCACCGAAGAGACGGCGAGCCACTACCGCGCCAAGCTGTCGGACCTGCCGAAGCTGCTGCGCATCCCCACCATCTGGGTGGCGATCGCCCAGGGACTGGCGGGGTCCATGCCGTGGGTGGTGATGGGGCTCTATTTCATCACCTGGCTGGTGCGCGAGCGGGCGCTGAACGAGCAGACGGCGTCGATGGTCTTTGCCGGCATCGTCGTCGGCACGGCCATCAGCAACGTGGTGGGCGGCATCCTGGGCGACTGGGCGGAAGGCGTCAGCCCCAAATATGGCCGGCCGGCGGTGGGCCAGATCTCGGTGATTATCGGCATCCCGGCCACGTACGTGCTCCTGACGCGGACGGAAGAGTGGTCGCTCGGGGCGCTGTTCGCCCTCTGCCTGGGCACCGCGTTCTTTATCAGTTGGCCCGGCAAGGGCTCGAAGGAGCCGATGATGCAGGGTGTCACCCCGCCCGAGCTGCGCGCGTCGGCCTTTGCCATGGTGACGTTCATCGAGAGTGGATTCGCGGCGATGGTGGCGCTCGTGGCCGGCGGCCTGGCGGATAGGATCGGCCTGACCGAGGCGATGGTGTGGACGATCCCCTTCCCGTGGGTGATCTGCGCGGCGCTCTTTACCCTCTTTTACTGGTCCTACCCGCGCGACTCGGCGCGGCTGAGGGCGCTGATGGCCCGGCGCGCAGAGGAGCTGGAGTAGGGCCGGCGTGCACGACGTGAGCGAGGTGCTGCACACGCACACCTATCTCTTGCAGGAGATGAGTGCCGGCAACGCAGTGTTGTTCTGCGGCGCCGGCGTGTCGCACGAGCGCTATCCCACGTGGAACCAACTGGTGCAGGAGCTGGCGAGCGAGGCCGGCCTGCCCGCCGACAATGCCGACCACCTGGACGTGCTGCAGTGGTACGTGGAGGCACGCGGGCGCGCGGCACTCGAACAGCACCTCGCCCGGCTGTTCGACACGCCGGCCCGGCCGACCGATCTGCAGCGCACACTCGTCCGCTTCCCCTGGGACGTGATTTTCACCACCAACTATGACCGCCTGCTGGAGCGTGCCTTTCACGAACAGGGCCGCGAGGTGGACGTCGTCGTCGAGGACACGCAGGTGGGCCGCGTCACCGAACGCAGCCGCGCAACGCTGGTCAAGATGCACGGCTGTGTGTCGCGGCCACACTCGATGATCGTCACCCGGGAGGATTACGACGATTACGAGATCGACCACCCGGCGACGATCACCTACCTCCAGTCGCTCCTGTCGACGCGCACCTTTCTGTTCGTCGGCTTTAGCCTGCGCGATCCCAACTTTCGGGCGATCTATCGCATCGTGCAGCAGGTGCTCGGCTCTTTCCGGCGCTATGCCTACGCCATCATGCTCCAGTCGTCGGTGAACGAGTACGTGCTGCAATACTGGCGGCGCCAGCGGCTGCTGATCCTGCCCATCGCCTCGCCACGCGAGGTGAAAGAGTTCATGGCAGAGGCGCAGCAGATCGCGACGGGCTGGGCCGCGCGCCGCAGCGACTTGCCGACGATCCTGCGCGGACTGGGGGCCGAGCAGGCAGAGCTCGAGGAGCGTGTCGCGGAGCTGGCGCGGGCGGCGGCAGCCGCCTACGAGCGGATCCGCCTGCCCCTGCTGGGCGAGATACGCGAGCGCGGCGATGGGCCGCCCGCGGAGCGTGTGGGTGCCCTGCTCTGGAGCCAGACGTCGGCCGCCGAGCGACAGCAGCTTTACAGCCTGCATAACCTGCTGCAACTGCTGGAAGAGATCGGGGTGACGGTGCCGGCCCGGCAGTGGCTGCGCCTGGGCAATACGCTCTACGAGCTGGAAAAGTGGGACCTGGCGCTGCAGGCGTACCAGCGCGTCTACCGCCGCATCGCGCAGGGCGGCTGGCACGATCCGAGCGTGCAGACCAAAGAGATCGCGGGTGACCTGGCGCGCTGTTACCTGTCGGTGGCGCAGGAGCGGCTCGAAGCCTTTCGCCGCATCTCGGTCGACAAGTCGATGGTGCTGGACCTGGCCGAGTACGAGTGGGCCGAGGGCCACCTGGCGCGCTGCATCCTGGCCGAAGATGGGGAGCTGGACCGTGCGTGGCTGGCGCGCCGGCCGAGCGACCTGGCGGAATATGGCTATGTCAATAACCGGCTGGCCGAGATCGAGATGGCGCGTGGGCGGCTCGACGCGGCCCGGCTGCGCCTCCATCGCGCCGTGGGGTACCAGGAGGCAGGCCGCGACCTGTACGCGCCGCCGATGGGACGCATGGCGCGCGCGTACGCACTGAACCACCTCGGCAAGGGCTACCGGCTGCGCACCGAGATCGCGGTGACCCAGGGGCGGATCGACGACGCTTCACACCATTTCGCGGCCGCGCGCCGGGCGCTGCTGGCAGCGATCGACACCGCGCCGGCCCTGGGCTATCCCTGCGGTCACCTGTTCGATCTGCTGCGGCTGGTGGAGGAAAAGGGGCTGGAACAGGCGCTGTGCCTGAGCGTGGCGGACGAGCGGGCAGCGCTGCGCCGGCAACTGGAAGCGATGGACGACGAGGAAGGCTATGAGGTGCGCGAGTGGCTGGGGCGGTACTACC
>DATHUZ010000001.1:0-6821 GCA_035461725.1 Anaerolineae bacterium | reverse complement strand
TGTGCGGCGGTTTACGGTGTGGGCGAGCGGCGAAAATGGGGATACAATTGTCGGTACCGGGATGGTGAGGGGAATCGGGCGGGGCGATAGGCCCTACAAGGGTGCGATGCGCAGGGTGCGGACAGGATGGAGACCCGACCTTGGTCGGGGAAGCACGGGCACGTGGAGCCACCCCGAGCAAGCTCGGGCCTCCGGCGGGTGGGGCGTGGGCGTCGCCGACGCAGGTGTGTTTGGGGCCACCCCGAGCAAGCTCGGGCCTCCGGGGGGTGGGGCGTGTGCGACGCAGGTGCGTTTGACCGGGTGCGGGCCGGCCTCTTGTCAATCACGGCGGGGCGTGGTATACTCGGGGGCAGACCGGGTGAATAAGGAGGGGAACGTGACGGCATCGTATGCACGGTTGAGCGAGCTGGCGCGCGATGTGCGGTGGCACGTGCCGGCGGGCGATCGCGGCGCGCGCACGCCGCTGGTGATCCTGCTCCACGGGCTGGGCGGCGACAGCGACGACTGGTTCGACCCCTTCCAGGATCGCAACTGGCCCTACAATCACCAGGCGGCCCCCGACGAGGTGGACCTGGGCGAGCACCGCGTGCCGCCACTGCGCCTGCCCGGCATCGATACCTACCGCCTGCTCTCGCCGCGCCTGAAGAGCAACGACCGCGGTGCCGGCGGCAGCGACGACAGAAGCTGGTGGCACGCGCTCCTCGGCGCCGGGTTCGCGACGATCACGTATGCGCAGGTTTCAGGGCTGATGGTGCCCTTTGGCAAGGGGCCGGTCGCCCAGTTCAAACGGTTCATGGAGATCGTGCGCGAGGACGTGCTGCCGGCGCCCGAGTACGAGGGGCGGCAGGTCGTGATCGCCGGCCACAGCCGCGGCGGGCTGATCGCCCGCGCCTACCTGGGCGACGACGACGTCAAGGCGGATGACGGCAGCCGCTTCCCGGCCGTACATGGCCTGATCACCATCTCGTCGCCACACCAGGGCAGCCAGATGGCGCTGCTCGACGACAAGATCATCGCCTTTCTATCGCGGGCCCAGCAGGTGGTGCGCCTGGTGGCACCGCACGCCGGCGACCGGGGCATCGAGCGTCTCAAAAAGATGATCGACGACTATGTGGGGATCTATGGCGACGAGATCGAGCCCGACAGCCCTCTCTTCCGTGCATTACAGGCGCAGGAGCCGATCCGTCCGGGCATGCGCTGCATCTCGGTCGGCGGAACCTCGCCGCGGCTGCTGCGCCTCTACCTGTGGCGCTACCGGGGCAGCAGCTTTGTGCTGCGCAGGGGAGCCAGCGGCAAGCTGCGCTTTCTCTGGCGGGCGAAACCGGTGGAAGCGAGGCTCGTGTCACCCGTTCCCGACGGCCTGCCCCTGAAGCGGCTCAAAATCGACATGGACGAGCTGCTGCCCGGCCTGGGTGACGGGCTGACCGCCGACAGGCGGTGCCGTCTTCCCGATTCCTTTAACAGCGAAGAGCACCTATCCTTCCCCCTGAGCCACGCGGAAGAGCTATGGGACCGCGAGCTGCAGGCGGCGGTGATTGAGCGGCTGAACACCTTCGAGTGACGGGAGGTTGGAAGGTGGGTGGGTTGGTAGATTGATAGATTGGTGGAATGGTCCACGCTGACCAATCCACCAATCTACCAATCTACCAATCTACCGCTCCGCCGGCAGCGTAAACCAGAACGTGCACCCCGCGCCAGCCCGGCTCTCCACGCCGACCTCGCCACCAAGCGCCTCGACGACGCGCCGGACGATGGCCAGCCCCAGGCCGTGGCCCAGCTTGTGGGGGCGGTCGAGGCGGGTGAACTCGACGAACAACCGCGCTCGAGCCTCTTCGGCCAGCCCGGGACCGTGATCGCGCACCCAGAATACGATTTTGGAGTCGGGATTCTCGACTTTGGACCGAATGCAGGTCAGATCACCCTCTGCCAGGGCCGGCGTGTCCGGCGCGGCGGGAGCACTATCGTCACACAGGGCGGCCCAACCGAGCTCGATGTGGGGCGGCTCACCGCCATACTTGAGGGCGTTGCTCAAATAGTTGGTCCACACGCTCTCGACCCAGGGGGCAAAACCGGAGGCGACAGGCCAATCGGCGGCAACGCGCAGCGTGGCCTCGCGGCGCTCGATCGTGCTCGCCAGCGTGTCGCAGGCATCGATCACGATCTGAGCCATGTCCAGCTCCACCAGCTCCACCTCGTGCCGGCGCGTGCTCGTCAACAGCAGCAGCGACTCGACAATGTCGTTCATGCGCCGCGTGCCCTCGAGAATGTTGCGCAGCATGCGCTGAGGGCCCGGTGCATCCTCGTCCCTGAGCGCCTCGTTTAGCAGGTCTGCCGATCCGGTGACCATCGTCAGCGGGTTCTTGAGATCGTGGGCAACGGTGTGATCGTACGCTTCCAGCTCCTCGGTCAGCACGCGCAGCTCGTCGTTCTGGCGGCGCAGCGTCTCGCGCGCGGCAACCTGGTCGGTCACATCCTGAAAGACGCCGACGGCGCCGGTGACCCGCCCTTCTTCGTCGCGGATCGGCACGGTGTTGACCAGCAGGCGGCGCTGCTGGCCGTCAGGCCAGACGATGATCTGCTCAACATCGGAAAGCGTCTCGCCATCCATGGCCGAACGGGTGAGCGGCAGATCGCGCGGCTGCCAAGGTGTTCCATCCGGATGGTGAATCTGCATGCGCGCCTGGGCATCGTACTCTTCCCCATACGGCACGGAGCGCACGAACATGCGCTCCGCAGCCGGGTTCGACAGCACCACCCGCGCCTCACTGTCGGCCAGGACGATGCCCTCCGGGGCATTATCTACGATCGCCTTCAGCCGGGCGCGCTCCTCGGCCAACTGCCCCAGCGCCTCTTCGCGCTCGGTCACGTCGTGCCACACGGCGACGGCGCCCTGCGGCGTGCCGTCTATCACCATCGGTGCCGCCGAGGCCAGGACGGCGTGCTTGCGCCCCTGTCCATCGACAAAAACCAGCCGCTCACCGGTGACGGTCTCGCCCTGGAGCGCGCGGTTGACAGGCAAATCCTCGACCGTGGCGGGGCGCCCGTCCGGGAACCGGACTGCCAACAGGCGAATGACGTCAGGCCGGGCGGCCCCGACCAGGTCGATGCCATGAATGCCGCGTGCCGCCGTGTTGGCAAACACCATGGTCCCAAGCGCGTCATATACCATCACGGCTTCGGCCATCGCCTCGAACACGGCGTTCAGCTCTTCAGCTTGTTGGCGCGCCTGCGCGGCCAGCGCCTCGATCCTCCGCCGCGCCTGGACCTGGTCTGTCACTTCCTCGACTACGATCAGCACCCGCTCGATCGTTCCGTCGGGCTCAACGAGCGGTACATAGTCGGCATTCCAGTAGGTCGGCTCACCTTCAGGTGCAACAGGCGCCTCATATTCCCGCACCTGCAGCGGGCGCCCCGTACGCGCGGCCAGGTCAACAGCGCGCCGGACGTCGACGGCCAGGTCCGGGAACACCTCTGCCAGCGTCCCGCCCACAATCTGCACACCAGGCATCCAGGGGGGTGGGTAGTGCTCGCTGTTGGCCAGCTCAAAGACATAGTCGGCGGTCCGGATCGCACCGATCCCCACCGGCGCCGATTGCAGCAGCCGCTCCAGGAACTCGCGCTGATCGCGGTTCTCTTCGAGCAGGCGCTCGCGCTCCGCCTCGGCTTCTTTTTGCGCGGTGACGTCACGGGTGGTAACAACGCCCAGGATGATATCCCCATCCCGGTGGCGTACCGGCGTGCCACTGTAACTGCCGATCCACCGCCGCCCACCGTGCCGGTTCACCACCTGCACCTCACAATCGACAAACGATTCGCCTCGCACAACCCGGGCGAGGGGCCAATCGTCGACCGGGATCGGCCTGCCTTCGAGGTCGTAAAGGTCGAACAGCGGAGCATACTCATCCAGGTGGCGGCGCACATCCTCGACGTGCTCGAATTCGTGCAGGCGCAGCGCGGCAGCATTCATCGCCAGAACGTTGCCATCCATGTCAAAGACGACCAGGCCCTCGGTCATGTTCTCCAGGATAGCCTCGTCTCGTGCGGCCAGCGCCTCGATCCGCCGGCGCGTCACGACTTCTTCGGTCACGTCGTGGCCGACGATCAGCACGCCGTCAACCTCTCCCTCGGGGTCGCGCAGGGGGATATAGTCGGCGTCCCAAAAAGTCTGCTCGCGGCCCGGACCCACACCGGTCTCGAACTGGCGCAGACTGACCGCCTCGCCCGTGCGATACACCTCGTCGAGCACAGCCCCGACTCCGCGCGCCGTCGCTTCGGGAAACACCTCTGCCACCGGCCTGGCGAGCATCGGCTTGGTTGGGTCGCCCGGGAGATCGAGAAAGTAAGAATTGGCCAGCTCGAAACGGTGCTCCCGACCGCGCACCACCCCAATCGCCAGCGGAGCGGTCTCGATCAGCTCCTCCAGAAACTCTCGCTGTTGGCGGTTCCCCTCCAGCAAGAGCTCGCGCTCCCAGGCGGCGCGCACGTCAACCGTCACGTCCTGCATCGACAGCACAACCCCCTGCACCTGTCCATCAGCATCCTTAACCGGCACCAGTCGCCAATCCCAATACGTCGTCTCGCCGTTTACTCCCGTCCGGAGTGCCTGAGGCTCTGCGCGAAAAGAGATCGGCTCGCCCGTCTCGAGTACACGTGCGAGCAGCACCTCGTTCTCCTCTTCTGGATGAAGGCGAAACGGGGAGCAGTCGACGAGATCCCGGCCGGTGCACGCCCACGCCTGCACACATGCCAGGTTCATGCGCTGAACATTCAAGTCGCGGTCGAGATACGCCAGGCACGTGCGCGTATTCTCCATGATCGTCTGCAGCACGTCGCGCTCTTGCACCAGGCTGCGCGCGAGCTCTTCGACGATGTCGCGGTCGCCAGCCACCTGCGCCAGCAGTTGTTCGCGCTCTCGCTCGGCCTTTTTCCTCTCGGTCACGTCGCGGACCAGCCAGCGGAACCTGGGCGGCTCGCCGTGCCCATTGCCGGACCTCGTCACCTTGACCGCGACGTCAATCTCTTCACCATCGGGCGGGTAGAGGCGCACTTCCCACGAAAGCAGCTCCTCTTGCCCATCGGCGAGGCGCCGAAGGTGGCGGAACATCGTAGGCACGTCGCCATAATCGACGTATACAGTCAGGGGCTGGCCCGCGAGCGCACATGCTTCCACGCCCAGCAGCTCCGCTGCGGCCCGGTTTGCCTCCTCGATCGTGCCACATCGATCGGTGATGAGGTAACCATCGGGCGCCAGGTCGAACAGATCGCGGTAGCGACGTCGCTCCACTTCCAATGCCTCACGTACGGCAAGCAGCTCTTGATTTTGCGCCCGCAGCTCTTCCGCCAGCACCTCTAGCTCGGCGTAAGCCTGGTCCGTGTGAGCAGGCTGTCCCGGTTTCTTGTCCTTCATCATCCCGTGCACCCTTGGCACTCTTGCTCGCCTTCTGACTGTTTCAGCCACTCGATCAACTATCCGTCTTTGATAGCCCAATGCCCGCACAACAGAGCGAAGGGGCGGAAACGGGCCCGTAGACGGCGAAGCAAGGGGGCAGTTGCTCGACTGGACTTGATGGCAGCCAACCGTCAGTTCCGCATCTCCAGGCACCGCGAACTATTGAATTACCTTCCAATGTTCAATTTCGCAACAACGGGCGACATTATACCCCCCATGGAACCGCCTGTCAAGTTGATTCTCACTCCTCCCTGGCCGGTTTCGTGCATATCTTTTTGTGCAATTCGGTGTGCCGCAATCGTTGCCTGAGAGGCACTCGCCCGAGGGGTACTCGCCCGAGGGATACTCGCCCGAGGGCTACTCGGGGCGATTGCGGCAGGGCACAACCCGGTGGGTTGTGGTACGTCGCACTGGCAGCCCGACAGGGGTGCATTTCAAATCTGTCGGCGCGGCCTATGGAGACCCGAGCCTGCTCGGGGTGTCTCCACCGGGCGAGAGTCTCCCCGAGCAAGCTCGGGCCTCCGATGTGAGCCGGTTGTCGAGGTGACCTATGATCCTGAAACACACCCGCCCGACACGCCCGATGGGGTTTGGCTTTGTGTTGAAATGATGCTATAATATCTTTCGAATAGCATACCGAGGAGAGCTGAATGACGGTCCGCACATTGCAGCAACCACCGGCGGCTGCGAACCCTCTCCGGGCGGTCGAATTCCCGCTTCCCGGGGTGTCCTGCGACCCAAACACAATCGAGCTGGCTATGCGCCGCCGGCTGGGCATCCCCGACGAGGCTGCCCAGGTGCTCATCTTTGGCGAGTCGAGCCATTGGGACCCAAACTGGCTGCGCACCTCGGATGAGTACTACAGGCGGTACGTGGAGCCGAACCTCGACGCGGCGCTCGACGAGCTGGCACGCGAGCCGCGGCGTATTTATGCGCTCGAGTGTGTCTTTTTTCTTCGCCTTTACTGGGACCGCCGCCCGGATCGCAGGGAAGAGGTACGCACGCTGGTGAACGAGGGCCGCCTGCGGCTGACGAGCAGCGGCGTGACGACGGCCGACACGCTCCTGCCGCGGCCCGAGGCGATCCTGCGCGACCTGCTGCTGGGGCAGGAGTGGCTGCGCCGCAACGGCATGACCCAGGAGCCGCGCCTGGCCTACTTTGCCGACAGCTTTGGCTGTTCGCCCGCGCTCCCGTCACTGCTGCACGCAGCCGGGTTCGAGTGGACGGCCATCTCGCGTATCGACGGCATGTACTTTACCGGCGCCGACTATCAGCCGCCGCGCCGCTTTCCGCGCCCCGGATCGAGTGCCGAGCTGCTGCTGCGCCGGGAGAAAACGCTCGATTTCGTGTGGCGGGCACCCGACGGTGCACA